>CALVOQ010000008.1 GCA_944350335.1 uncultured Bacilli bacterium | reverse complement strand
GTTTTTCTGGATTTTTTATCTTTTTTATGTTATTATAATGAACATATTTTAATTAAGGAGGTTGATTTGTATGAGTACTAGAAAGTTATATGAGATTAATGGCCAAAGT
This sequence comes from uncultured Bacilli bacterium, assembly GCA_944350335.1. Taxonomy (GTDB): domain Bacteria; phylum Bacillota_I; class Bacilli_A; order RF39; family UBA660; genus CALVVN01. Next base: position 25,584 of record CALVOQ010000008.1, on the reverse strand, counting down.
TTTAAAAGTTATGATCTTATTACAGATTTTGCTGGATTAGAAGAAAAAAAACGTAGTTATATAGAAGATGAGGCAAATAAACCTCTGTTCTATGAAATCACAAGTCGTGAATTTCCTTCTTGGGAAACTAATGACTTTGAAGTACCTATATCTACAATAAATAGTGTGGGAGGTATTTTTTCAAGACAAACAGAAACGATTTTAGCACCTTTAAATCCAGTTCCTAAACATAAGCAACACTTATTAGAGGTTTTTTGTAAACATGATTTAATGACCCCAAGTTTAAAATTAATAACTAGTGATGATGGCAAAAAAATTTTATATTATTTTTTATTCTTATCACAACGATACAAAGGTAATTATAAATTAAATCATTTTGATAATATTCTATCATTAAGTAAAGATTTATTTACATATGAATTGTTACTAAATGGTGATTATGAACATGCAACTTTATCTTACTTTGAAGATGTTAAATTAAAAGATTTCTTTGGTCTAGAACAAACCGGCGAGTTTTCTCTAGATGAACTAAAACAATTTTTAAATCCAGATATGTACGAAATAGTAGCGCGCGAAGAACAATTAACTCACAAATTAGTCAATAAAATAAGTGGCAAATAATTTAACCACTTATTATTTTTTTGATTTGTACTTTGTAGTTTTTTGATTCTAATGCGTTTATTATTAAATTGTTTTTATAATTAATTTGTAAAGTTTCTTCGTAATGTTTTAATCTTTCTAATATTATTTGTAACGTTTTTCCAACATAACTTTTACTCATATTCATATTCTCAGCGATTTCACTTAAGGATAAGTCCTCAAAATAATATTCTTCAAAAATCTTCTTTTGATTTTCAGTAAATAATTTGCCATATATTAAATATAGTTGAATTTGATGCTCTCGTTCTTTCATTATTACCATTCCTTAAATAATCCATATATGTATTTTTCAATATCAAAAGCAATTAAATCATCTTCTTTTTCTCCTAATCCAACAAATTTTACCGGAACACCAGTAGTTTCTTTAATCGCTAAAACAATTCCACCTTTTGCTGTTCCGTCTAGTTTTGTTAATACTATTCCAGTTAAATCTACAATTTCTTTAAAACTTTTAGCCTGTTCCACTCCATTTTGTCCCGTTGTAGCATCTATAACTAAAAGTGTTTCGTTAGGCGCACCTGGAACTAAATTGGAAATTACTTTATTGATTTTTTCTAACTCTTTCATTAAATTCACTTTGTTATGAAGTCTACCTGCCGTATCAATTAACACAACATCAATATCTCTATTTTTTGCTTCAATAAGGCCATCATATACTACACTAGCAGGGTCAGAGTTTTCCTTGCCATAAAAATCAACACCAATCTTTGTTGCCCAATTTTTAAGTTGTTCTACTGCACCTGCTCTAAAAGTATCTGCCGCGACTAACATTACCTTTTTACCATTTATTTTCATTTGTTTTGCAATTTTAGCAATACTTGTGGTTTTCCCAACACCATTAACTCCAACAAATAAAACTATGCTTTTACCCTCACTATCATAATTTATTTTGCTTTTTAGAATTTCACCATTAACATATACCAGTAATAATTCATCTACAATAATCTCTTTTAAATAATCAAAATCGTTTATTTGTTCTTCTTTTACTCGTTTTTTTAATTTATCTGTTAGATCAAGAGCTGTCATTACTCCAATGTCTGACATAATCAAAATTTCTTCTAATTCGTCAAAAAAAGCATCATCAATTTTTGTATACTTAATACCCAAAAAATTAAGTTTATTGACAAAATTATCTCTAGATTTTGTTAAACCTTTTTCGTATTTTTGTACATCTTGATCCTCATTTTTTGAAAATATTTTTTTTATATTTTTAAATATATTCATCTTTTTCACCGATTTTATTATAACAAGTGATATAATATTTTACAACATGTTATCAACACCACACTGTTTATTACTAGACATTTTACTCGTTATATTGTATAATTAAATTACTTTATTTTTCGTTTTGAAAATTAATTGAAAAGGAGATTTTTATGAATAAAAATAATGAAACACTATTTTTTGCATTGGGTGGATTAGGCGAAGTAGGCAAAAATATGTATGTGATTGAACATGATGATGAAATTATAATAATAGATGCCGGAGTAATGTTTCCTAAGGATGAATTATTAGGAATAGATTACGTACTAGCTGATTATACATATTTGATTAATAATAAAAATAAAATTAAAGCTTTGTTTATTACTCATGGACACGAAGATCATATTGGGGGTATACCTTTTTTATTAAATGATATTGATATACCAGCAATTTATGCATCTAACGTTGCAGTAGCTTTAATTAAACATAAATTAGAAGACAGAAACATAAAATATAAAAATCTTAAACTTATTGATGAAAATGTTATCGCTAAGTTTAAGCATTTTAAAGTTGAATTTTTTAGAACTACTCACTCTATACCTGACTCTTATGGATTTGCCGTTCATACTCCTAATGGTATTATTGTAACTACTGGCGATTTTAAATTTGACTTGACTCCAATTGGGCCAATGGCTAATTTACAAAAAATGGCTGCCTTGGGCGAACAAGGTGTCAAAATATTATTAAGTGACAGCACTAATGCTCTTGTTCCCGGATTTTCATTAAGTGAATCTGCTGTTGATGAGGCATTGGGTGATTTATTTTCAAGAAGTACCGGTCGTATAATTTTAGCTACTTTTGCTAGCAACATTTATAGAGTTGCACACATTATTCAAACTTGTAAGGATAACAATCGTAAAATTGCTGTTTTTGGCAGAAGTATGGTCAATAGTATAGAAATTGCTAAAAACTGCGGTTTTATAACCGATAATAACATTTTTATAACGAGTGACGAAGCAAATAGAATGAACCCTAGCGAAGTTTGTATTTTATGTACTGGAAGTCAAGGTGAGCCTCTAGCAGCCTTGTCTAGAATTGCTAATGGAATAGATAATAATGTTAAATTGTTACCAGATGATACTATAATTTTTTCTTCAAGTCCTATTCCGGGTAATGCTTTAAGTATTAACAGGGTTATAAATAAGTTATATTTAAAAGGCGCTAAAGTATATACTAATTCTAGTGAAGCAGATATTCACACTAGTGGACATGGCAAACAAGAGGAATTAAAATTAATATTGAGGTTAATAAAACCAGAGTATTTTATTCCAGTTCATGGCGAATATCGAATGTTAAAAATGCACGCTACGTTAGGTAATTTATGTGGTGTTGATAAAGACAAAACTTTCGTATTAAAAAACGGAGATAGAATTGCCATGAACAAAGATCGTGTTTATTTGAAGGATTCTATTCCGATAAATGATATTTATGTTGACGGTAAACGAATTGGAAATATTGGCGCTTCTATAATAAAGGATCGTAAAATTATGTCAACTGATGGAGTTTTAATTGTAATTTTAAACGTTGATAGTGAAAAAAGAGTTTTAACTCTTGATCCTAATGTAACTACCAGAGGTTTTGTTGTGGTTAATGAAAATCAAAACCTTATTAACGACATTCAAAAAAAGGTTAAACAAATTACTTTAAATGAATTAAACAAAGATAATTTTAATTACATTGACTTAAAAAATAGGATAATTTTAGAAATCAATGCTTTTATTATAGAAATTACAGGAAGACGTCCTATAATAATGCCAATGATACTAGAAACCAAAAGCATGAATTAGTCTATTCATGCTTTTATTGTTTTAAATATAAAAAAAATAAGCACAATTGGATTGTACTTATTTTGCTAGTTCTTCGGCTCTAGTTTCCCTTATTACAACTACTTTAATTGTTCCAGGGTATTGTAATTTTTCTTCTATTTTTTCTTTTATATCTCTTGCCATTTTGTAACTTGTTAAATCATCTATTTCATCTGGCTTAACTATTACTCTTAATTCACGCCCTGCTTGCATAGCATAAGTTTTTTCTACACCCGGCATTTCATTTCCAATTTCTTCTAGTTCTTCCAATCTTTTTATATAATTTTCTAAACTATCATTTCTTGCACCTGGTCTAGCAGCAGATAATGCATCAGCAATTTGAACTAATTCTGCAATTACACTTAATTTTGGTTTATCATCGTGGTGAGACTCTATTGCATTGATTACTATTTTATCTTCACCATATTTTTTTGCCATTTCAGCTCCCAATTCAACATGGCTTCCTTCTACTTCATAATCAATAGCTTTTCCTAAATCGTGCAATAATCCCGCACGTTTAGCTAAAGCCACATTTTCTCCCAATTCACTAGCTAATATTCCAGCCAAATGTCCAACTTCTATTGAATGTTTTAATGCATTTTGACCATAACTAGTTCTAAAATGTAATTTCCCTAACAACTCAACTATTTCAGGTGATATTTTAGTTAAGTTTAATTCAAATAAAGCTTCCTCACCTTTTTCTTTTATTATGGTTTTATAATCTTCGCATACTTTATCATATAGTTCTTCAATTCTCGCTGGATGAATTCGCCCATCTTTAATTAAGGCCTCCAATGTTGTCTTTGCTATTTCTCTACGTAAAGGATCAAAGCTAGATACTACTATCACTTCAGGAGTATCATCAATTATTAAATCAACTCCTGTTATAGCTTCTATAGTTCTTATATTACGCCCTTCTCTACCGATTATTCTACCTTTCATTTCATCTGTAGGTAACTCAATTGTTGACACTGTTTGTTCATTTGTCACATCATTGGCATATCTTTGCATACTGCTTATTAAATATTCCTTTGCTTTTTTGTCTGCTTCAAGTTTAGCTTCGTTTTCTTTTTCTTTAATATAAACAGTTATTTCTTTCGACATGTCTTCTTCAACACGTTTCATTATTAAATCTTTGGCTTTTTCTTTCGTATAACCAGAAATTTTTTCAAGTAATTCAACTTGTTCCTTTAATACAGACTCCATTTTTGCGTCTTTTTCTTGAATTTCTTTTTGTCTCACTAATAAATCTTTATCTTTTTGATCTAAAGTTCTCTCACGTTCTTGTATCATTTCATCTCTTTTGTTTAAACTTTTTTCTCTATTTTGAATTAATTCATTCAATTCAGCTATTTCTTTCTTCTTCTCTTTAATTTCGTTTTCTGCTTCCTGTTTTAATTTGTATGTTTCCTCTTTGATATCAAGTACGTTATCCCTTTTAATTTTATCTGCTTCTTTTTTTGCATTTTCAATTAATTTATCAGCATCTTTTTGCGATTTAGTAATTTTGAGTTTATTTATAATTAACATCGTAATTATACCAAAAGATAATCCAATTATTATTAGCAAAATGGAGTATAAAATATTTTCCATTTTCTCCTCCATTACTATTAAAAATTAGAAGATTTTTCAATTCTTCTAATTCTATTGTAATGTTAAAAGACGACTTTGTCAAATTATTTTATTCTGCTTTCTTTTCGTTATCTTCTTTTTTTATTTCAAAATGTTCACGTATTTTATTTTCCAACTCATCTTTTAAAATTTTATTATCTTTTAGTAACGCTTTTACATTTTCTTTTCCTTGTCCTATTTTTTCACCATTATATGAATACCAAGCCCCACTTTTTTCAATTATATTAATATCACTCGCTATGTCAACTATTTCCCCATCTCTACTTACACCTTCACCATACATAATTTCTACTTCCGCTGTTTTAAATGGTGGAGCAACTTTATTTTTAACTACCTTTATTATAGTTTTGTTTCCTAATATGTCATTTCCGACTTTAATTTGCTCTGCCCTTCTAACGTCTAATCTTATAGTACTATAAAACTTTAACGCTCTTCCGCCTGGTGTAGTTTCTGGATTTCCAAACATAACGCCTACTTTTTCCCTTAATTGGTTTATAAAAATACATATTGTATTAGTTTTATTGATTATACCAGACAATTTCCTCAATGCTTGTGACATTAATCTGGCTTGCAATCCAACATGTGAATCTCCCATTTCTCCTTCAATTTCTGCCTGTGGTACTAATGCAGCAACTGAATCTATAACTATAATTGAAATTGCTTCACTTTTAACTAATGCCTCACATATTTCTAACGCTTGTTCTCCAGTATCGGGTTGGCTTAATAATAAATCATTTATATTTACGCCTAATTTTTTTGCATACACTGGATCTAAAGCATGTTCAGCATCAATAAATGCAGCTTTTCCCCCTGTTTTTTGAACTTCAGCAATTGCATGAAGCGCAAACGTAGTCTTTCCACTTGATTCTGGCCCATATATTTCTATTATTCTTCCTTTAGGATACCCACCTACGCCTAAAGCTAAATCAAGTTTTAAACTTCCGGATGATACAACATCTATATTTTTTAATCCCCTCTCACCTAATTTCATAATCGCGCCTTTACCAAATTGTTTTTCAATATCTGATAACACTTGTGCTAAGGCTTTGTCTTTTTCGTTTGTGTTTTTATTCACAAGTCTTCCTCCTTTATTACAATATAATTGTATCTAGATATTTTTAAATTGTCAACACTTTTTGCAAACATTTGTTTTATAATAAACGTTTTTTTGTAAACTTTTTTTAACAAAAAATAAAAAACCTTGGAACGAAGGTTTAATTATTGTTATTTCTATTTTTCAAAAAGAAACTTTTTATTTTTTACGTAGTATTCAATTCCACTTACAACTGATAAAACTGTTGCTGTCAATATTAGTAAGTCTGCAATTCTTAAATTCCATAGTTCAAATGGTAAGTTATAAAGTAGCATTAGAGAAACGCCAATCATCATAAATATTGTTTTTATTTTTCCAGTTACACTTGCTCCAACTGCACCTGTTTTATTTCCTACAACCATTTTTATCGAGTCTACTATTGTATCTCTAGATATGATTATTACAGGGACTACTACACTAATAAAACCAGTAGCGCTTAAAATAATTAGCACGCCATTTACTAATACTTTGTCAGCTATAGCATCCATTACTTTTCCAAAGTCAGTTACTAAATTATACTTTCTAGCTATGTATCCATCGATAAAGTCTGTGCATGATGCTATAATAAATAATACTCCAGAAATTATATACTTTACATCTACTAATACTTTCCCACCAACTAATACTTTAGGGAAATCTAAACCCAAGTCATTTAATGGAACTATTAGTATGATTAAAATAATTGCAGATAGTATTAATCTTGTTACAGTTATTTTATTTGGTAAATTCATGTTAACTCTCCTCTCATTATATTATAAACATTGGTATTTGCTTCTTTTTTTGAACTTAATACTGAATTAACTATTATTAATGTTAATGTTACTAATATAATTGTTACTATAGTGTATAAATACACAGGTTTTAATTTTGCTTTCATGACTTTTTTCGCTGTGTATGGAGAACTAATTTTTTTCCTTGTTTCTTTTTCTTCCTGTTTACTAAGTTCCTTTACCTTTGATTCTATTTCTTCCACTGGTATTTTTGAAGTATAATCAAATACAAAATCATTAAAATATTCCAGCGATTCTTCTTCATTTAAGTTTAAGTATATTGTATATTTTCTTATCAAATCTTTGAGAAAAAAAATATCTTTAAAAGCATTTATATTTCCATCTTCTAAATTTTCTAACTGAGGTATCGTAACTTCTAAATCTTTTGATACCTCCTCTAATTTAAGACCAATTTCTTCTCTTTTTTCCTTAAATCTTGTTCCTAATTCTTTCAAAGTTATTATCTCCTTTTAAAATAAAATATCTTAATAAGCCATATTCTGTACCTTATAGGTGACAAACATTTATCTAGCAAAATTGCTTCTTTACTCCGTTTGTTTTCTTCGTAAAAATTCCCCTACCTAATTTGGGTTTCTCGCTCGCGGGGTTTATCACGTTCCACTCTATTTATTCCTAAATAGCTCGTCTCTATGACACTTTTATACTTACTTTAATCAGAACTTGATTATTTCAGTGCCGTTAGTTTACACTACCTAAAGTTATTCTTTCCTTTAGCACGAACACTACAGCCATCTCAGGTCTGTGCGAGTATGGACTTTCCTCTACATAAATATATATGCAGCGTTTGTCTAAGTTATTTTATTCACCGTATACTATTTTTTCTAAATCACTTAGTCTTTTCAATATATCTACATTTGTGACACCTTTAGCATTGCTTGCCATTTCTATCTGCGAACGTAACTCTCTAACTTCTCTTTTTAGTTTATCATTCTCTGCCATTATTGTTCTTAATTCATTGTCTAACCTTTTAATTATTTTGTTATATTCATTGTAATCACTAATAATAATATCTAGAAACTTATCCACTTCTTGTGGCCTGTATCCTCTTGTATCAATTTTAAATTCCTTTTCTAAGATGTCTTTTGTAGTTAAATATATTTTTTCTTCCAACATACTAAATGCCCCTTTTCACACTTTAATTTTACAAAATATTACATTATTTGTCAAATTAAAAAGTAGCATTATTTTTTTTTAAATTTGCTACTTTCTAAACGAATTATTGCATCTGATACATTACATTGTATCTCTTGAAATAATTGATTTAATCTTTTTATTTTTATCACCAAGTATAATATATATTATATTTTTTATTTTAGCATTATTTTTGACAAAACTAGTGTTTATTTTTAATTTGCAACACTGACTATGTCTTCTACACCTTCCATTTCTATTTCACCAATATTGCTATATTCAATTTTGTATTCTATTTGTTTTATGTCCGTTTTTCCAACGGCTTTATATAGTTCAATTAAATCAATTTCTATTGATTCAATATTTTCATTATAATTTACATTTAGTAATAATTCTTTATTTTCCTTTAATGCAACTTCAGTATTGTTTATTCTATTATAGATTACAATTAAATCGCTTAAAGATATTTTATATCTTTTAATTTTATAGTTCTCTTCTTGTAAATCTACTACTTCTTTACTTAATTCAATAATTTCTTTTATTGTGTTTATGTCTATAAATGTTTGATCAAAATCTAAAAATGGTTTAAATGTGTTATCTTTTTTTATCATCTCTTCTTGACTAATTAAATAGTAATTGTTGTCATAATACACATAATTTGTTTCACCATTAGGCGTTGTTTCTCTCCCCACTATAGTGTTATCCAATACTTCTCTTTCAAAAACATATTCTTCTAAATTTCTTATAATTGTTACTTTTTGTAAATAATTATTGTTTATTTTATCTAATTCTGTAGTAACAATGTCATCTTCTAATATTTCATTACCATTCGATATATTCTCATTTAAAGTTTTAGGCATAAAATTAACGTATACAATCATTATTATTAGAAAGATTAAACATCCAATTAATTTTACGATGTTCATTTTTTTATCATATGCCGCTTTTTCACTCTCGGTTTTTATATCTTTCTTTTGAAAAAAATCTTTTATTTTATCATTCATTGTTAAACTCCTTATATAATAAATTTGCCCTTTTTATACCATTTAAATAATCTTTAACTGTCATTGTCTTTTTTCCAAATGGTTTTATTTCAGTTATTTCTATACTTTGATCTTTGCATTTTACTATTATACTATCTTTTGTTATTTCTATTATTTGACCTATTTCGCCTTTATTATTCGGATTTATTTTAGCTTTTACTATCTTAGTTTCTTCTCCATTTAATATTGCATAAGCTAACGGAAACGGATTCAATCCTCTTATTTGATTATATACTTCTTCTGCTGTTTTATTGAAATTTATTTTTTCTTCTTCCCTAGTTATATTGTAACCATAAGTAACTTTGCTTTCATCTTGCCGTATTCTTTTGTTTTTGTTATCAAAAATTAACGGAAGTGTTTCTAATAATAATTCTTCGCCCAATTTTGATAACTTGTCATGAAGTGTTCCTACATTATCAGTTTGTTCAATATTTATTTTTCCTTGTGAAATTATATCACCTGCGTCCATTTTTGGCGACATATACATTATTGTTATACCAGTTTCTTTGTATCCATCTATTATCGCGTGATGTATAGGTGCACCACCTCTTAATTTTGGCAACAATGATGCATGTACGTTTATAGCTTTGTATTTTGGAACTTCAATTAGTTCATTAGGTATTATTTGTCCGTATGCACACGTTATAATTATATCTGGCTTTTTTGATAATATATATTCAAACTCATTTTTTATTTTAATTGGCTGATACACTTCTATATTGTTTTTTAGTGCAACTTCTTTTATAGGTGAATATTTTTTTTCTTTTTTCCTACCAACTTCTTTATCCGGTTGTGTAACAACTAAAATCACATTTGTCTTTTTTATTAACATCTCTAAAATTGGAACAGCAAAATTTGGCGTTCCCATAAAAACTACTTTTTGTTCTTTCATTTTACCACCATTACCATTATATCATTTTTAATATTAAATGTGTTAATTATATTGTTATTAACGGATTCATATTTATATCTATATTTACTTGATCTCTTATATAATTATTAACAATTTTTTTCAATACTTCATATATGTTTTCTTCCTTTTTATATTTTATTATTATATTAAAATAATATTTGTTATTTAACTTTAGAATATTTGATGTTGATGGGCCTAATATTATAAAGTTTTTACTTAAATTAGTTTCTAAGAATTGTTTTATTTTTTTACTTTCATCTCTTACTGTTTCATATTTTAAACCACTTATTTTCATCTGCACTAAGTAATAATAAGGCGGATATTTTAATGCTTTTCTAATTTGCATTTCATAATTATAAAACTTTACATAGTTGTTGTCTTTTATGCATTTAAACACATAATTATCAGGGTTAAATGTTTGTATTATTACTTCTCCAGGCAACTCATTTCTTCCACTTCTTCCACTTGTTTGCATTAACATTTCAAATGTTTTTTCATTGCTTCTAAAGTCTGGTATATTCAAACTATTGTCGGCATTAATTACTCCGACAAGTGTTACATATGGAAAATTTAATCCTTTGCTTATCATCTGTGTTCCAACAAGTATATCATAATCTCTATTTTTAAAACTTTGTATTAATTTTTCGTGGCTTCCTTTTTTACTAGTAGTGTCGGTATCCATTCTTAATACTCTAGCGTTTGGAAACTCTTTTTGTATGTAATTTTCTAATTTTTCTGTCCCCATTCCCAACGTTAATAAGCTTTTTTCTGAACACTTTGGACATTTCTCACTCATTTGAGTTGAATATCCACAGTAATGACACCTTAAATTATTTGTAGTTTTATGATAAATCAAACTTATATCACAGTTTGGACATTTATACACGTATCCACATGCAGAACAACTTATGTATGTTGAATATCCTCGTCTATTTAGAAGTAGTATTGTTTGTTCTTTTTTTTCTATTCTATCTTTTATTTTGTCTCTTAATTCTTGACTTAATATAGTATTTCTTTTTTTTATCTCATCTTCCATATTTACTATGCTTACATGAGGTAATTTATTGTTAATTCTTGTATCAAGTTTAACTAATTTAAATATGTTTTTTAAACCTCTCGCATACTGTTCTAATAATGGTGTCGCACTTCCCATCACTACTAAGGCATTATTATTATTTCCTCTTTCTAATGCAATATCTATTGCATTATATTTTGGTGTGTTTTCTTGTTTGTATGATGCGCTGCTACATTCATCTATAATTATCAGTCCTATATTTTTTAGTGGTGCAAATACTGCACTTCTTGCACCTACAACTAATTTCACTTTTTCTTTTAGTATTTTTCTATATTCATCATATTTTTCGCCTTCACTTAATTTTGAGTGTAAAATGGCAACATTATCTTCAAATTCATAGTTTAATCTAGTTATTATTTGTGGTGTCAAACTAATTTCTGGCACCAAAAAAATTGCTGTTTTGTATTTATTTAAACAGTCTTTTATTAATTTTATATATATTTCTGTTTTTCCACTTCCTGTCACACCATGTAATAATACTTTTTTGTTTTCGCTCCTAGTTATTTCTAAATATGCTTTTTTTTGATCTTCAGTAAGTTTTATTTTTTTAATTTCTTCTTTATTAAAATATACTTGCCTATTTTTTTCTTCTTTAATTTCTTTAAGTATATTATTTTTTATTAATGTTTTTAAACTTGAGCAATTAATTTGACTTTTTAAAACTTTTTTTTGGTCTTTTATTATATTTATAATTTCTATTTGTTGCTTATTTACTTTTTTGGTTCTCAAGTATTTTTCAAGTATTTCTGAATCTTTTATTTCAATGAATATTTCATACTTTTTATTTATTGTTGTCTTATGATTAGCTTTGTATGCTTTGGGAAACATTATTTGATAGCATAAAATCAAAGGTGAAATTGTTTTTTCACTTATCCATCTTCCTAATTCTAATAATTCTGGGTTTATTACAAAATCTTTTTCTATTATATTTATTATTTCTTTATAAGTAATATTTTTATCGTAATTATTATGTATTTTTAATACAAATCCTTCAATTTGTTTATTTCCGAATGGGACTAATACTTTGTTACCCACTTTTAAATCTTTTTCTATTTTATTAGGTATTTTATAATCAAATACTTTATCTAAATGTTTTAAGTTGTATTCTACTAATACACTTGCAATCATTTTATTTTACCTCTTTTAAATATGGGTTATTTTCTTTTTCATACTTTAAGTAGGTTTGTTCACCATGTCCGGGATATATAACTACTTCATTTGGATATTGTACTATTTTTTTTAAACTATTTAACATTTCATTTTCGTCCGCACCTTCTAAATCTACTCTTCCTATGCCTTCTTTAAATATGAAATCTCCGACAAACATTGATTGTATTTCTTTAAAATAATAAGTAACCGAAGTATAATGATGCCCTTTAGTTTCAATTATTTCAAAATCAAAACCAGGTATTTTTATGTTATTTTTATAGTCTATTACCGGTACTTTGTAGTAATCAATACATTCTTGTAACGCCTGTATGTGATCAAAATGATAATGAGTTATTAATATTCCTTTGGCTTTTAAGTTATTATCTTCTATGTGGTTTTTTATTAACTCAAAATCATCCCCAGGGTCTATTATAATACATTCTTTATTATTTGATACTATATAACAATTTGTCTCTAACATTCCAACTACTAATTTGTCTACCTTCATTTTACTCCTCTAAAACATATCAATTATTTGATCAAGTCTATCTATAACTAAAAATCCTTTGCCGTTTTTCTTAGGTGAGAATCTGACACTTATTCCACCTTCACTTTCCCATTCTCTTAAATTATGTGCATAATCATCAATTAAAATTGAACCTTCTGTGTGTATCATTTTTGTTTTTGATATTTGTTTTGGCACTAATATTATAGTTATATCTTTAAAATATTTTCTTATGTATTCGACCTTATCTATACCTTCTTGTAATGAATTTATATGAGTCAAAATACTTACGTTAAATTTTTTTGATTCTATTATTCGCTTTATACAATTTATGCTATCGTTGAGTATGTTTTCATCTTTTAATATTTTTTTAAAATCAAACGTTGCATAAAACGCTACGTCATGTCTTTCTTTTCCCGCTTCGTCTGCTGCATTATATAAATGTGGTATTGTATCCAGTATTACACCATCAAAGTCTATATATAGTTCTTTCATATTGCCCTCCTAAAGTATTAATAATTTTATAACACGTACTTTCGTTTGTCAATTGTTTTTTTCTATTTAAATTATGTTATGTTTATTTTGATTTTTTAGAACAATTTATATATAGGTATTTTTTTAAGTTTACACGATTATTAATAACTATTATTCCATCTTTTATTAATTTTTCCTTTTGCTTGCTTATTCCACCAAAAGCATAATTATTTGATAACATTCCTTTACTATTTACAACTTTATAACAAGGATATTTGTTTTCACTTGGATTTCTGTGTAATACGTTTCCAACATATCTTGCTAATTTTTCATTACCGAGATGTTTGGCTATAACTTTATATGTCGTCACTTTTCCTTTAGGAATTGTCAGTAAATAATTGTATATTTTTTCTTGCATTTATTACTCCGTATATTTTAATGAATCTATCATATCTATTTTTTTAATAGTTTTATTTATTATTAATTGGACTATTAAAGATAATATTACTGTTATAATTAGTGATAATAGGTAACTGTACCACTCTATATTATATAAAAATAATACGCTTCCCGTTTGTGCAGTATATATGACATATTTATGTAAAAACACACCTAATATCAAACCTAATAGTGAACCAATTACTGTTAACATAAATGTTTCTCTATATATAAATACAAATATTTCTTTACTATTAAAACCTAAGACTTTAAATGTCGCAATTTCTCTTTTTCTTTCTGTAACATTTATAATTGTTAAATTATATAAAACTGCAAATGCTAAAAGTGAAGCACAAACAATTATTAAAACGATTAGTTTGTTTATATTTTTTATTAGGTCATCAAATGTATCAACAATTTCACTAGTTTCTGTAATTAAATGTATGTCATATTCTTCTAGATTAATTGAATCGTCTATATTTCCTTTTAACAATATATTGTTATATTCTATTTCTTGATTAAATATTGATTGATAATAATTTGGGCTTATATAAATGTAATGCGAAACATAGTTGTAGACTATATCATCAACTCTCAGTAGAAATAATTCGTTATCACTATTTCTTATACTTATGTTTTCTCCAGTTGTAACATTTAATTGTTCTGCCATTTGACTTGTTATTACTACTCCATTATCCGATAATTCGGCTTCTTCTTCATCATTTATACTTGTCAAATCTATATATTTATTTATATCATCTTTATTTTTTGGAACAATTAAATATACTGTTTCTTCTTTGTTATCATATGTGTACGTATATGTGTTTTGATTTATTAATGTATATTCATTTATATTATTTTCTTCTAACAATGTTTCTATTTTTTCGTCAACACTTGTTATATTGTTTTTTAATGTTACCATTTCATCATATTTTATTATATCTTCATACTGTATTTTTGATATTATGTTTATACTATCATTCAGACCGAAGCCTGTAAGTAATAGTGCTGTACATCCAGATACTCCAAGGATAGTCATAATTATTCTTTTTTTGTATCTAAATAAATTCCTTGTAGTTATCTTAGACATAAAACTAAATCTTTTCCAAACAAAACTTAGTTTTTCTATAAATATTTTTTTACCTGATTTTGGAGCTTTAGGGCGAAGTAGTTCTGCTGGTTTACATTTTAATTCTTTGTTACAAGCATATGTAGTAACTACTATCATTAGTAATAATGTTGTAATTACTACTGTAGTTAATGTGATTGGATCTACAATTATTTGATAACTTGGTAAATAGTAATTTGCAGTGAAAACACCATATATTAGTTTTGATATTACCATGTAAGATAATATAATTCCAAATATCATACCAATTATTGAAGAAAAAAGTACATAGTATAAATAACTTGATATTATTTTTGCTTTTCCAAATCCATTAGATTGTAAAACCCCAATTTCTGTTCTTTCTTCTTCAATTAATCTAGCTAATGTATTTAAACACATTAAAAGTGCGATTAAAATGAAGAAAACTGGTAATATTTTAGAAATCGCTTCTACTTTTTCAGCATCATCTTTATAATTTTGATAACCTGTACTATCGTTTCTATCTAATAAGTACCACTTTGGCTTTTCTATCTCTTCTACTTCTTTTAATGCTGTTTTTATTTCTTCTTCCGCTTCTTTCTTTGCGCTTTCTAATTCTGTCACACCTGCATAATATTCTTCATACCCATCATTAATTTTAGCTTGTTCTTCATTTATTCTTGCATTAAAATTATTTTTTTGTTGTTCTAATTCTTCTAGTCCGTCTTCAACTGTTTTTAAATTAGTTTGTATATTAATTAAAGTGTTTTTTTGAGTTTCTAAATTAATTATTTGGTTTTCTACTAATTTATATTCTTCTGAATCTGGTTCTAAATAGTTTAGTTGTTCTTTTAAAGTATTAACGTTTTCTTCTATCATTAATATCGTTTCATCTAACTCATTTATGTTTATGCTATAACTATTTAATTGTTCTTCTATTAACTTTTTACTATTCTCAAGTTTATTGTAATTTTCTTCAATTGTAGCTAAAGTTTCCGCTTTTGTTTTATTTAACGTTTCTTGAGCGTCATCTAATTCTTTTTTTGCATCATTTAGTTTTTGTTCATTTGCACTTATTTCATCATTTAACTCATTTTGTATTTTTGCAATCTCGTCGTAAGCTTCTTTTTTTATTTCTTCATATCTTATAGATTCTCTGATTGGCTTTAATTCTATAAGTTCCTCATATAATTTGTTTGAAACTTCATTATAACTTTCTTCATACGAATTTGTTTCAGTCGTTCCTTTAGCTATAATGTAACTTTCTGTGTAATATTCATAATTAAAAGCATCTTTATTTATAAAGATGAATGATGATAATTTTCCGTCTCCAACATTTGATATTCCGTAACTACTAAATATGTATAGTGGAGACTTGATTGTTCCTACCACTTTACATCCATTTATGTTTAAGTATTCACTTGTTTCATCAAAAATTATTGTTTCACCTAATTCATAATTATTTGCATCTGCTAAACATTCATTTATATTATTAGGTATTACTCCACTAACTATTTCTACATTGTTTACATCTTCTTCAATCGTATGTAGCCTTATTGATTTTCCATTTGATAATACATCTATTGAGTATGTTGGAATAACTTTTTCTACGTTTTTTAATTCCTTTAAAGAAAGAATATCTTCTTCAGTAAGTCCATATGTGCTTGTTACTTTGTAATCCATTAATTTTTTATCATCATAATATGTATCAGCAGTATAAAACATGCCAGGCGTTGCCTCTTTTAATCCAAGGAAAAAACCAATTCCTAGCATTATTATTATAGAAATTGATATGAATCTTCCAAATGATTTAAATATTTTTTTTATACTGTTTTTAAATAGCAAGCTCATTACCAATCAATCTCCTTAATATTTTTTGGATTTTTATTGATAATTAAATCGCTTATTTGCCCATTTTTCATCTTTATTACTTTGTCTGCCATTTGTGAAATTATTTGGTTATGTGTAATAATTACAACGGTAATTTTATATTTTCTACCGATATCTTGCAATACTTCTAATACTTTTTTCCCTGTAACTGAATCTAAGGCTCCTGTAGGTTCATCACAAAGTAAAAGTTTTGGCTTTTTTGCTATAGCTCTTGCGATTGCAACTCTTTGTTGTTCTCCTCCAGAAAGCTGACTAGGAAAGTTATTCATCCTGTCTTTTAGTCCTACTTTTTCTAACACTTCTTTTGCTGGTATAGTGTCTTTACATATTTGACTTGCTAATTCTACGTTTTCTAATGCTGTCAAATTTTGCACTAAATTATAAAATTGAAAAACAAAACCAATGTCATTTCTTCTATAATATGTCAATTTTTTTTCATTGTATTTTGAAATATCTTTTCCATCTATTATTATATTTCCACTTGTAGGCGAGTCCATTCCACCTAGTATATTTAATATGGTTGTTTTTCCTGCTCCGCTTGGTCCTAAAACTACTGTTAATTCTCCTTCTTCAATATCAAATGATACATTGTCTACTGCTAGTAATCTTATTTCGCCCATTAAATATTCTTTTGTTAAGTTTTTAACTTTTATGTATGACATATTATCCTCCCACTATACCTATATTTTATCATTTTGCTTTTATTAGTAAAGAAATATCACAATTTTTTCATTTATTTTTTTCTACTACTTTTGCATTGTTATAAATGTTATTTAAAAATTCATCTGGGTAATGTTTATCTAGAAGCATCTCAATCTTATTATTTGCTATTATATTTTCTCTACGTTCTTTTTGTCTATAGCACGCAGCAGCTGAAATTATAGTATCAAGGATGAAAATCATTGTTAAAATTAATACTCCATATTTTACTACATTGCTTTTGACTTGAAACTTATTTATTATTGGTAAAACAATATAATAGAAAAATACACCTAATATTCCCCATAAGACAGAATGAAATAAATTGATTCGCCCGTTTATATTAAATAGTTTTTTAGAATAATCCCAAGAAATTGTACCGAAGATACTTTGCTGAGCTAATGAACATATGTATTCTACAGCACTACCAGCAATAAAACTTACTAAAAAAATTTTTATAATTTTGTATTTATCACTTTTGTTTAAAACTCTATGATTTAATAAAAAATACAAGGTTAAAGCACCAATACCATATATAGGTATTAGTGGTTCATAAATTAAACCTTGTCTTAATGCGTATTGTCCTTTTATAAGAATAGTATATAGGTTTTCTAATATAAAACCTATAAAACTACCTATCATGAATATGATAAACAAAAAGCAATACTTTTCAAATCCATCTTTTTTCATTTTTATCACTATTAAAATTATACAATATTTACTTCCTTTTATCTATAATATTTGAGTATGGAATAATTATTACTTGTGTTAGTGCTAGTTGTATTTCTCTGCATTCATTATTTAAGTTGATTTTATAAAAAAATAGATTTTATAATTTATTTACTAATTCTTCATATTCATTTGATAGTTCTGTATCGTCAAATACAATGTTTTCGTCAATTATTTGCCATTCATCTTTGTTATTAGCTAATAAATTGATAACTTCTTCATATATATTTAAAATGTTCAATATTTCATCTATTGATTCATCCACTACATCACTATTACTATCTGTTTCAATGTCTCCAACGTACTGTTCCATATATAAGTCTACATAATATTCATCTAACTCTTGTTTATTTATGTATGACTTTGCTTTTTCTTTTGTAAAAAATTCGTTATAATCATTTTGATATTGTGTTAAATTTGTTCTCGTTTGTTCTATATATGCCTTTGTTACTAAAAAATCTTTACCATCTTTCAAATAATTGTTTGCAGTTAATATATTTAATAGTTGTTCATCGTTTAAGATTTCACTAATCTTAATTGTCGTATCAAAATTGTCTTTTAAATAATTTTTGAATGCTTTTTCTACTTTAGCATAATCCCCTTTGGTTACTGTTTGATTTAGTACTTCGTACACTGAATCCAAATCAATATTTTCTGCATTTACAAGCTCACTGATCTTTGTCAACTCTTTTTCTAACTTATTTTCCTGCACTATTCCCCATATAGCCACTCCTACTATAATTATTAGTAATATTCCAATTATAATTCCAATTATTTTTAATATTCTTTTTTTCATATCCATTCTCCTTAATTAAATTATACCATATGTTTTTATTTTTGAGTCAATATACATACAGATTCTATATGATTTGTTCTAGGAAACATATCAAACGCTTTTAAATCTTTTATTTCATAATTATCTTTTATTATTTTTAAATCTCTTGCTAGTGTCAATGGGTCACAAGATATGTATATAATTTCTCGTGGTCTTATATCAAGTATTTGTTTTAAAGAACTTTTGCTAAGCCCACTTCTTGGAGGATCAATTATTATTGTATCTATTCTTTCCTTTATTTTTTTCAAATTGTTTTCTACACTCCCTAGAAAGAATTCTACATTATTTATATTATTGTTTTTTATATTAAAAATTGCATTTTTGTATGAGTCTTTGTTTATCTCTATTCCATATATTTTATCATATTTATCACTTAGTATTATAGAAAATACGCCTACACCACAGTATAAGTCTAGTAACGTTTGATTTTTACTTATATTATTTTTTATGTAGTTAAACATTTTGTAATATGTGTATGGATTTATTTGAAAAAATGAATTTATGTTAATTCTAAATTCAGATTTATCTATTTGTATGTTTAGGTATTCTTTTTCTTTCATTATGATTTCATTGCCATTTGTTCTAATTATTCCGGGCTTTTTTTCTCTTTTCAATTTAATATTTATATTTTCTTCAACTAACTCACAATGTTCAATTTCTACTATTTCATTACTTTGCTTTTTTAAAAGGCCAACTACACCATTTGTCTCATGTAACGTAATTTTGTTTCTATAATTATATATTTTATCACTTGGTACTATTTCTATATCATAGTTGATGTTAGCATATTTATCTAAAATATTTTTTAGTTTTTCTTTTTTAAATCTCAATTCTTCTTCATACTTTATATGTAAAAAATCACAGCCACCACATTTATTATAATATTTACATATTGGTTCTATTCTGTTTGAACTTTTTTCAATTATGTTTATGTTTTTTGCAATATTATATTTTTTCTTTTCACATGTAATTTTTATATCAATTATTTCTCCTGGTAATGCATTTTCTACAAATGTTACTTTTCCATTTATTTTTGTAATCCCCAGCCCTTGGTGATTTAGTTTTTCTATTTTTGCTAACATTTTTTAACACCCATATACATTATATCACGTATATTAGTTTATTTTTGGTAAAAATTAATAATATGAATAGTAAAGATGTAATTAAAAAACTTTATGAATTAAAAAAAAATATGCCTGATTTGTTAATTAAGGAATTAAATTATGGGCTTTTTAGTACTGTATATATAGTAGCTTTTGAAACAGTATGTAGTACTGATAGAATTAATGATTTTATTTTAAAGTTTTTTGGAAATAAAAGGAATAGCAGTAAAAAGAATATTAATATTGATAAAGATTTAGAAGAATTTGTACCTGGTATAAATAAAAAACCAATTAAAGATTTTGATAATTTGCTTTATTTTTTATTTAGTGGTTTTACTGTAATAATTCATGACTCAACTATTTTAGCGTATGAAACAAGGGCAAGTATTGACCGCGGGGTAAATCCACCTACTAGCGAGCCAGTTACTCGTGGGCCTAAAGATAGTTTTAATGAAAACTATAATATTAATTTGGGATTAATTAGAAAAAGAATAAAATCTAAAGAACTAGTGGTAAATGAAATAACAGTGGGTAGAGAAAGTAAAAGTAAAGTTGCTGTTATATATATGGAAAATATTTGTGATAAAAATGTGGCTAATAAAATAATTAGCGATATTGAAAGTATTGATATTGATGGGGTTTTTGATGTGAATTATATTAAAGAACTCATTAGAAATCAAAATTACACTTTTTTCCCAACAATGATAGTAACTGAAAAACCTGATGATACTTCTAAAAACTTACTTGATGGTAAAATAATTGTTATGATGGAAAACTCCCCCGAGGTTTTATTGCTTCCTACTTTTTTTATAGACTTTTTTCAAAATAATGAAGATTATTATAGAAAACCTTTTTTTGTAAGTTTTGTACGAATAATTAGAATTTTAAGTTTTTTTGTATCTATTATTTTGCCTGCTTTGTTTTTATCTTTATTAACATACGATCAAGAAATCCTTCCAACTACTTTGCTTATTAATTTTGCTTCTCAAAGAAACAATATTCCTTTTCCTACTGTGGTTGAGTTGTTAATACTTTTATTTGTATTTGAAATTATATATGAAGGGGATGCGCGAACGCCATCATCAAGTAGTACCAGTTTGTCAATTTTGGGGGCTCTTGTACTAGGCGACGCTGCTGTTAATGCTGGTTTAATTTCTCCAATAGTTGTTATTGTTGTCGCTATTTCATCCATTAGTAGTTTGCTATCTGTGTTTCAAGAAATGCAAACACCTATTAGGTTTTGGAGATATACATTATTAGTATTTGTGCTGTTATTTGGTATTGTCGGATTTAGTGTCGGTGTAACTTTGCTAACAATTAATCTATGTACAGTAGAAAGTTACGGAAAATCATACTTATCGCCTTTTGTTCCATTTGACTTAAAGTCTCAATCAAATGCTGTTATTAGACGCAACTTAAGATTTTTAAAATATAGAAAACCTTATTTATCAAATAATTCAATTAGGAAAGGATGATATAATTTGAAGAAATTATTACTGCTTTGTTGCTTTTTATTATGTGGTTGTTATAATCATAAAGAATTAAACGACCTTGCAATTTGTAGTGCTATGGGAATTTCTTATAAAGATGGAGAATATGATCTATCTTTACAAATTGTAAATACTAGTACTTTTGATCAGAAAACTTCTTCTGACAACGCGGTTTTCTCCGTTTATAACGAAAAAGGCGCAACAGTATACGAAGCTATTGATAAAATTAGTAAAGATTTATCAAAAGATATAACTTTAACTCAATTAAAAATAATAGTTATAGATGAAAGTGCTATTACTGATAATTTGGATAGTCTTGTAGATTTTTTGATGAACGATTTGGAAATAAGTTTAAATGTTTTGGTCTCTACTACATTAAAATCTACTCCTTACGACATTCTCAGTGTTGTTGTTCCCAATAATGAAATTAATGGAACTTATTTATCAAATTTAATTGAAGTGAATAATAGTAATTTTGGTAATTCTTATTTAGTGGATTTGTCTAATTTTTTTGTGAATTATCTCACTGATTATAACAATATAATTTTAACTAATATTGAAATAAAACACCCTAATGAAGATGAAAGCAATAATGATATTCTTAAAGACACTGATAGCATCTCACAATTATTTATAGATTATCCTATTGTGTTTAATAAAGATGATGTATATAAATTAAGTTTTGATGAAAGTATAATACTTAATCTAGTTGATAATAATATTAATGGAAACTCATTAACATTTGAGTGTGATGGCGGTAATTTTTCGGTAATGATATTTAAGTCAAAATTCGGTTTTGATAATTTTAAAAATAACAATATATATTTAAAAGGAAATATAAGTGGTACTGTTAATGAATATAATTGTAGTTACGATTTAGATGAATCTGATACGCTAAAAAAACTACAAGATATTATTAAAAAAGAGATATATGAAATGATTGACTCATCTTTTGATAATTCAAAAAATATTAAAATTGATTTTCTTGGCGTTGGTAAATATTTACATTACAATTATCCAGATGTTTATAAAAAAATAGATGACGTAAATACCGAAATAAGTAGCTTCAATGTTATTAACAAAATAGATGTTTCATTATCTAAGCAAGGTAATTTAAGGGGAGATATTAATGGATAAACAAATAAATAGTACCAGTTTTTCAATGATGATAAGTGCTTTAAATAAATGTTTGTTTTTAGGATTGTTAATTCCTTATATGTTTAATGTTGCTAAAACAAGTACAGTTGTTAGTGTATTTATAGGTTTTATTATAGGGTTAGTTATTTTTGCAGTTATAATGCTATTATTTAATTCAAAAAGTGATTTATCTATAGTTGGAAAAGCTAAAGAATGTTTACCTAAACCTTTTTACTTTATAATTGTTCATATTCAAATCTTTATAGTTTTGATGCTAGCTTCAATGTTACTGTGGA
The DNA here is from genome assembly GCA_944350335.1 of uncultured Bacilli bacterium. GTDB lineage: Bacteria > Bacillota_I > Bacilli_A > RF39 > UBA660 > CALVVN01. The sequence goes on along the minus strand of CALVOQ010000008.1, from coordinate 2,346 downwards.
GACTTGCATCTTTTACTACTAATGAATATTTAAGTGAAACGCCTACTTTTTTAGTTGCTATGTTGATGGCTATTCCTATTTTTTATATCTCAATTAATAATTTTACTGTCTTGTGTAGATTTAACACTATGTGTTTTTTAATTGGGTTATTTATAATTATTTTTAATTTCTTTGGATTATTGCCACATTTTGATGCGAATAACTTTAAACCTTTTTTTATTGATGAACTAGGGAACATATTAAATGCTTCAGTGCACTACGCCTTTTTATCAGCGTGCCCAATTTTTATGTTGACAATAATTCCAAAAAATAATATTTCGGACAATAAAAAATTTAATAAAAAAATGATAATATCGTTTATTTATTCAAATGTTATGGGATTTTTGATATTTTTTGCAGTACAAATGAGTTTGCATATTGAACTTATTAATTTATACACGTATCCTGCTTTTGCCGCTTTAAAAATAATTAATTTGGCAAATTTTATTGATGCAGTGGAGAATATATCTTCTATTTTATGGTATATTTATATTAATTTATCAATTTCTATGTGTATGATTTTTATTAAATATTCTATAACTGAGTTTTATAACATTAAAAGTAAAAAAATAAATACTATTATTGGATTATCTACAGCATTTTTAACTTTGCTAATTGTCTTTCCTTTCGCTAACTTTTCTTATTTTCTTGATAAGATTTCTATTATGAAAATACCTTTTTATTTAATGGTGGCACTGTTTATAAGTTTTTTAATTATTTTGTTTAGTATAAAAATAAAAAATAGAAATTAAACGTTTTAATCTCTATTTTTAAAGAAATCTCTTTTATTAAAAGCTGCAGTCATAAATCTCCACGCTGCTTTTTTATTTGTAAGCCATTCTATCTTTACGTTGTTTTTTGTGTTACTAATTATTTTGTTTACTAGAAAATTGGCAACTACATCTGGGTAATCTCCTAATATGTTATAAACTTTTTTAGTTTTCTCAGATAAATTAATTTTTTCTTTATTTCCAAGTGCGGTTGTAATAAAGTCAGTTATCATTATGCCTGGACTTAATTTTCCAACGATGACTCCAGTTTTTCTCTCTTCGCCTTCTTTTGCAAGTGCTTCAGTAAAATATGTAATCGCGCGTTTACTAGTTCCATAAATTGACAATCCTAACATCATTGCATCGTTACTTCCATATCCTTCAATGTTATATATTGCACCACTTTTATTTTTTATCATTTCTTCCATTATTAATTTAGAAGCTATAACTGTACCCTTTAAATCCACATCAATAACTGAATTAATTTCATTTTCACTGAGTTCCCATATTGCTTTTTCAGGTTGATTTACTCCTGCATTGTTTATCCAAATATCAATTTTATTAAATTTTTGCTCTGCATAACTTATTAACGCTTTAATGTCTGATGCTTTTGTGACATCGCAGATGCAAACTTCGGTTTGACCAAATTGTATGCATTTATCTAATTGTTCTTTCGCTTCATTCAATTTTTCAATGCTTAAATCACTTAAAACCACGTTGTAATTGTTTTGCTTAAAAACTTTAGCCATTTCAAGGCCTAAACCTCTAGCACTACCTGTAATTACTACTGTTTTCATTTTCTCGTCTCCTTTTAGTTTATAGAGTTTTTACTCAAGTGGTGTGCCTTATTTAAACTCTATAATTTATAGTTTCAGTATACCATAACTTTTTTTGAATTTCTATGTTTAAGGACTATGTATTTAATTTCTTAATACTTTTTATTCTATGTAATTTAAAAAAACAGATTTTGTTTAATCCGTTTTAAAATTATTTTTTGTTATTTAATAGTAAATTCAGCAGCTACAAAAAATGTTTCATATGTTCCTTCTTCTTTTTTAAAATTAATATCTTTAATAATTCTATATTCCCCAGGCGAAAGTTTTCCATATCCATTTTTCCAATTTATTTTAATTTCTTTTGATTCACCTGCGTCTAATTGGAACGCTAGTAAGGTAAAATTAAGTTCAACATTAATTTTATGCCACTTATTATCTTTCTTTATTTCCATTTCATATGGATTTCCATATTCAAATGTCTTGCCACTATTATTTTTTAATATGAATGTTCCTCCGGCATTTGTTAATGTTTCTTCTTCAACAAAAAACGATACTTCACTTTCTATAATTTCAATATTAGATTTTTCTCCAATATCAAATTCATTTTTATTTGTTTCACATCCTGTAATTCCCAATGCCATAACTATATAAAATATAAAAGTTAATGTTTTTTTCATCATATTTTCTCCTGATATAATTATACCAAATTATCAATTTGTCTCAAGTTTTCTTGACATATTTATCATGATATAAAAACAACT
>CALVOQ010000007.1 GCA_944350335.1 uncultured Bacilli bacterium | reverse complement strand
TAGTTATCATGATTATATAAGTAAAACTGCAATATATTGTAATGATAGAACAGTGATAGATGGCTCTTGGGTAAGTAGTCCATCATCAACGACAGGCAAGTACTTTTACCATGCAGCAGCTACACGCCTACAGGATGGCCAACCAACATTCGTATGTAGTAATGCAAAAGATAGATTTACAGTAAGTACAACTACAGGAAATGGTGCGTTAACATATCCGGTAGGACTAATAACAGTAGATGAACTAGTGTATGCTGGGGGAAGTGAATGGACCCGAAACACTAGTATGTATTTAGCCCAAAACGCAACATCTGATGAATGGTGGACGATGAGTCCTGAGGTGTATATCTATCGTCAGGAGTATGGAGATTTTGTGAACGTAATGTCAGTATATTCGTTATCTGCATCATCAGACATTAGCAACAAGGATGTAGATTATCATCTTAGAATACGTCCTGTAATTTCACTAAAATCTTGTGTTCTAGTCTCTGAAGGAAATGGAACAGCAGAAAACCCATATACAGTAGAACTTTCCAGTGACTGCGCAACTTTGGATAATTAGTTAAAAAATGTATTGTTACTATACATTTTTTCTTTTATAAAATGAGTAATTTTGGTATACTTAATTTGATGTAGTATGAATGTTAGTTATAATGGTAAAAACTATGAAATTAAAATAATTAGAAAAAATATAAAACACACGTATATAAGAGTAAAAGAAGATTTAATAATTTATATTACGACAAATAATTTTACAACAAATGATTTTATAAAAGAATTGGTTCAAGAAAACCTTATAAATATTTATAAGATGATAGATAGACAAACTAAAAAGCAAGAGAAGAACAATAATTATTACTTATTAGGAAAAAAATATAATATAATAATTTGTAACATATTTAAAAAAGCAGTTATAGACGATGATAATATATTTGTAAAAAACATAAGAATGCTTGATCAGTTTACTAGAGAAAAGGCAAAAGAAATATTTGCAAACAGATTAATTGAATGTTATGAGAAAATGGGTAAAGTTACACCACTTCCAAAATTAATAGTTAAAAAAATGAAACAAAAATGGGGATATTGTAATAAAAGAGATAAACTTATAACATTAAACTTAGAATTAATAAAATATAATATAGATGAAATAGATTATGTAATAGTACATGAACTATGTCATTTCATACATTTTAACCATTCAAAACAGTTTTGGGAATGTGTGAGCAAATATAAGCCAAATTATAAAGCAAATAGAAAAATATTAAGGGAGGAATAAAATGTTAATTGAAAGTATCAATAATGAAAAAGCAAAATACTGGAGAAAGATTAGAGCAAACAAAAATATAAATGAATATAAAGAATATATTGTTGAAGGAGAACATTTAGTAGAAGAAGCTATAAAAAGTGGTAAAGCAAAGACTTTAATAATTTTAAATGGGTACAATTATGAAAGTAGTTTAGAAACATATATAGTGAATGAAAAAGTAATGACATCAATAAGTTTATTAAAGACAATTCCTAAAATAATGTGTGTAGTTAAATTAGAAAATATAGTGAGTGATTACGGGAAAAAAGTAGTTATACTAGACGATGTACAAGATCCAGGAAATGTAGGGACACTAATAAGGACTGCATATGCTTTTAATTTTGATACTGTAGTATTAAGCCCTAATAGTGCTAATATATATAACGATAAAGTTATAAGAGCAAGTCAAGGAATGGTATTTCACTTAAATATAATAACTGAAGATATAAAAAATATTATACCTAAACTTAAAAATAAAGGATTTAAAATATATTCAACATTAATGAATGGAACAATAGGGCCTGAAGAAATAAATGATGAAAAGTTTGCATTTATATTAGGAAATGAAGGCTCTGGAATACGTGAAGAAATTAAAAAAATGTGTGATAGTTCCATAAAAATACCAATTAATAAAAATTGTGAGAGTTTGAACGTTGCGATTACTGGTGCTATAATAATGTATATAAAGAGGTAATATTATGAATTATGTATATATAGGGATTATAGTAAATACGCATGCTTTAAAAGGTGAAGTTAGAATTATTAGTAATTTTGATAAAAAAAATAAAGTGTTTCAAATAGGTAAAGCGTTATATATAGGAGATTTAAAAAGTAAAGAGACTATAGAAACATATAGAAGACATAAAAACTATGATATGGTTAAATTTAAAGGTATAGATTATATAAATGATGTACTTAAATATAAAGGAAAAAAAGTATACGTATTAAGAGATGATTTAGAGCTTAATAAAGACGAATATTTAGAGTCAGATCTTATAGGACTAGATGCGATGTTTAAAGAAAAAACACTAGGGATAGTAACTAACATAATAGATAATAACGGGTACAAGTTAATAGAAATAAAAGAAAGTTTAATACCGTTAAACGATAATTTTATAGAAAAAGTTGATTTAGAAAGTAGAAAAATATTTTTTAAAAATATAGAGGAGTTATTATGAGAATAGATGTTTTAACCCTTTTTCCAGAAATGTTTGAATGTCTAATAAGTACAAGTATTATAAAACGAGCGATTCTAAATAAAAAAGTTACAATAAACTTAGTAAATATAAGAGATTATAGTGAGTACAATAATAACCAAGTTGATGATACACCTTTTGGCGGTGGTAATGGAATGGTGTTAATGTGCGATCCAGTGTTTAAAGCATTAGAAAGCGTTAAAACTGATGATAGTTATACTATAATAATGACTCCGCGAGGTAGTATATATAAACAAAGTATAGCAATAAAGTACAAAGAAATTAAGCATTTAATAATAATATGTGGGCATTACGAAGGATTTGACGAGAGAATATATAGTTTAGTAGATGAAGAAATAAGTATAGGAGATTTTATATTAACTGGTGGGGAAATACCTGCTATGAGTGTAATAGATTCGGTTGTTAGATTAATACCCGGAGTTATAACTGGAGGAAGTTTAGAAAGCGAAAGTTTTGAAGACAACTTATTAGACTATCCAGTTTATACTAAACCAAGAATATATAATGGTATGGATGTACCAGAAGTATTATTAAGTGGAAACCATTCAAAAATAAAAGAATATAGAGAAAAAGAAAGGCTTAGAATAACAAAAGAGAAAAGACCTGATTTATTAGAGAGGTAACTTATGAAATATATACTAAAAGAAACAAAAATAGAAAGTGGAACATATACGTTTGAAAAGGAATTAGAAGGATTCATAATACACGCAAAAAAAGATAAAAGTGCAGATGATATTGATATTAAAGAAGTAATAATAACAGATTGTGAACTAATAGATAAACATATAAAACGCATATTTGATAAAAAGATAAATGAAATATCAAAAAATATATTGTTAATATTAAATAATGATGATTCAACGGATGATGACGCTTCAATGGTTTTAGATGAAACTAGTAAATTTAAATCTATTATAATTAACAAATACAAAAAGTATATAAGTGATAAATTATATAAAACTTATATGAAAAAAGTCATTATAATGGAAGAAGAATTTAAAAGAAGTTTTATGTATAACAAATATTACTTAGAAAATGAAAATGAAATAATAAGGGGTAGAAGTAGATAAATAATGTTGTTTACAACAATTAAATATGTTAGAATATTTAAACGGAGGGAAGTATGAAGAAAGAATTTGAAGTAAAATTAGGTGGAGCTGAATGGGAAAAATGTCTAGATGATGTATTAAAAAATAAAATTAAAGATTTAAAAATTGATGGTTTTAGAAAAGGAACAGTGCCTAAAGATATCTATTTAAAGAAATTTGGAATAGAAAGTTTATTTATGGATGCAGCAGATGCAGCTTTACCTATGTTATATCGTAAACTTATGGATGAAAACAAGGATTTAGAGCCAGCAGTTATGCCAACTGTTGATATAAAAAATATAAATGAAAGTGAAATTGTTGTAACATTTAATGTAGTAAGTAAACCTGAAGTAAAATTAGGTAAATACAAAGACTTAAAGATAAAGAAAGAAGAAGCGAAAGTAACTGATGAAGAAATAGAACATGAATTAGGTCATTTAAGAGAACAATTTATTGAAATAAGAACAAAGGAAGATGGGCAAGTAGAAGACGGGAATGAAGTTAGAATTGATTTTGAAGGATTTAAAGACAATGTTCCATTTGAAGGTGGAAAAAGTGAAAACTATAGATTAGTAATTGGTAGTCACTCATTTATTCCGGGATTTGAAGAAGGAATAATTGGAATGAAAGTTGGAGAAGAAAAAGAATTAAAACTAAGATTTCCAGACGATTATCATGCTGAAGATTTAAAAGGAAAAGATGTTGTATTTAAAGTAAAAGTTAACGAAATAAACGAAAGAGTATACCCTGAAATGAACGATGAATTCTTTAAAGATTTGGCAATTCCTGAAGTTGACACTGAAGAAAAACTTAGAAACTTTTTAAAAGAAAACATTAAGACACATAAAGAATCACACATTGAAGGAGAATACGTTGAAAAATGTTTAGAAACTGCAACAAAAAATGCTACATTTGAAGTACCAGAAGAAATGGTTACTGAAGAAGTAAATAGAATGTATAATGAGTTTTCTGAACAAATAAAATTGCAAGGAATAGAAATTAGTCAATATTTACAGATGTTAAAAATGGACGAAACTAAATTAAAAGAAAACTTTAAAGAAGAAGCAACAAAAAGAGTAAGTTATAGATTAGTAATTGAAGCAGTTGTTAAAGCAGAAAAGTTTGATGTAACAGAAGAAGAGTTAAATAAACACATTTCAGATTTGGCAAAAAGATATGGCACTGAAGAAAGTGAATTCTTAACTCAAGTTGGCGGTCGTGACTTTGTTAAATATGACTTAGAATTTAAAAAAGCTATTGAATTAATTACAAAATAAGAAAGGTAAATTATACCTTTTTTTATTGGCAAGATAAAAAGTGCATTGACACACTTTTGTTCGTTTGGTATATTGTTTATAGTGGAGGTAGTATGAACTTTATTCCGATAAATATAAAAACTCATTATCAGTTATTACATAGTCTAATCAAAATAGATGAATTAGTAGACTACGCTATAAAACACAATATAGATACATTAGGTGTTACAGATAGTGATATGTTTGGAACAATGGAATTTATATCAAAGTGTAATTTAAATGGGATAAAACCTATTATAGGAATAGATTTGATTGTAGAAGAGTTACAGTTCATTTTATATGCAAAAAATTATGAAGGTTATATTAACTTATGTAAAATAGTAAGTGAGAAAAATATTAATAAGCTAGACTTAGATTTTTTAAAAAGTCATAATCAAAATGTAATATGTGTTTGTGATGAAAAAGACTATGAATTACTAAGTAATACATATGAAACATACATAAAGTACACTAATCAAAACGAAAAGGTAAATGCATTACTGAAAACCAAAAACATTGTTTATTTAAAAGAAACACTATATTTAGAACTAGAAGATAGAGAGTATATGAAATACTTGGATATGATCAGAGATGGTAAAACCATAGATAACTATGTAAATATAGAATACGATAATTCAATAATATCTGAAGTAAATGCATTAGATTATGAAACACAAAAAAGTTTTGTGGATAAAATAAATATAACATTACCAAAATATGATTTAACATTACCAAAATATTGTGAAAAAAGTTATGAATTACTTATTTCATTGTGCAAAGCAGGGTTAACAAAAAGACTTGGTGGAAAAGTTACTAAAGAATATGTAGACAGGTTAAAAAATGAAATGGAAGTTATTAAAGAAATGGGGTTTGTTGATTACTTTTTAATTGTATATGATTTTATATTATATGCTAAAAAAAATAAAATAATAGTTGGGCCAGGTCGTGGTAGCGCTGCAGGAAGTTTAGTTAGTTATACATTAGGAATTACAGAAGTAGATCCATTAAAATATGATTTAATATTTGAAAGATTTTTAAATAAAGATAGAATAACTTTACCAGATATAGATACTGACTTTGAATATTTAAGAAGAAATGAAGTAATAGACTATGTAAAAGAAAAATATGGAAAAGACAGTGTGGCTAATATCATTACGTTTGGAACAATGTTAAGTAAACAAGTGATAAGGGATGTGGGAAGAGTATTAGAAATACCTTCAGTAGAAATAGATAACATAGTTAAACTTATTAGAGATAAAGAACCATTAAAAACTCTAGAAAATAATCAAACTTTTATGTTGCTAATTAATTCTAAAGAAATCTATAAACAATTATTTAGGATAAGTAAAAAACTAGAAAATTTAAAAAGACATACAAGTATACACGCTGCAGGGATAGTACTGTCTGGTGAAGAATTAAATGAAAGGATACCACTTTATAAAAGCGGAAATACTATATTAACTGCATATAGTATGGAATACTTAGAAAACTTAGGGTTAATAAAAATGGATTTATTAGCAATAAGGAACTTAACTATAATTGATAGAGTAATAAAAATAATAAAAAAAGAAGAAAATATAGACATAAGATTAGAAAAAATTCCTTTAGATGATATGGAAACTTTAAAATTATTTTATAATGTAGATACAGTTGGTATATTCCAATTTGAAAGTGATGGTATGAAGGGTTTTCTAAAAAATCTACAAGTTCAAACATTTGAAGATATAGTGTCAGCAATCGCACTTTATAGGCCTGGTCCAAGAGACAATATAGATTTATTTATAAAAAGAAGAAAAGGTGTTCAAAAAGTAGTATATGCGCATGAATTATTAGAACCGATATTAAAAAATACTTATGGTATTATAATATATCAAGAGCAAATAATAGAAATACTAAAAAAAATTGGTGGTTTTACATATTCAGAAGCAGACATAATTAGAAGAGCTATGAGTAAGAAAAAAGAAAATATTATACTAGAGTATCAAAAATTATTTATTGAAAATGCGATTAAGCAAGGAATAGATAAACAAATAGCGATAGACATTTATGATTTGGTAATAAAGTTTGCAAGTTACGGATTTAATAAAAGTCATTCAGTTGCCTATTCATTGGTATCGTATCAGATGGCATATTTAAAAGCACATTATAAAAAATATTTTATTACAGAGGAGTTAAATATAGTAATAGATAGTAGTGTGAAGACAAAAGAGTATATTGATGAAGCACGTGTAAACAATATAAATATATCAAGTGTAAGCATTAATCAAAGTAAAGAGCAATACTATGTTAGAAATAATACAATTATTTTGCCTTTTAGTGTAATAAAAAATATAGGAACTGAAGTGGCTAAAAATATAGTAAAAGAGAGGATTGAAACAGGAAAGTTTAAGGATATATATGATACAATTGCAAGACTTGCAAAAATAAAAGTAAACAAAACAATAATGCAAAGTTTAATATTAAGTGGTGCATTTGATGAATTTGGATACAACAAAAATACTATAATATCAAACTTAGAGAACTTATATAATTATGCAGAACTAATAAAAGATTTGGATGAAACATTAGTAATGAAACCTGAAATGGTTATTTATAAAGAATATGATAATCAAGAATTAATGAAGTTTGAATTTGAATTATATGGTTTTTATTTAAAAAATCATCCGGTAACAAAATATAGGAGGGATGGTTTATCAAGATTAGATAATGTAAAAACATATTTTAACAAACATATAACAGTAATTGGATTGATAGAAAATATTAAGGAGATAAAGACAAGAAATGGCAAAATGATGTCCTTTATACTTATAAGTGATGAATATAACAAATTAACAGTAGTAGTATTTCCAAATATATATGAAATATCTCACACATATAAGATAGGTGATATAATAAAAATTAGCGGAAAGATAGAAAGACGAATTAATAATTTCCAAATGATAGCAACTCAAATTGAAATATTAAAATAAAAAATATTTTACTAACTAAAAACATATGCTATAATTAACATATATAGGAGAGTAGATATGAAAACGAGAGTTATAAGTGCAATTATTGCATTGTTAGTAATCATTCCAATCATCGTAGTTGGAGGAAAATTATATTGTTTTGCTGTTGCTACGATAGGATTAATAGGTTTTTTGGAATTCCTAGAATTAAAGGAAAAAGACAAAAAATTTCCAATACTCATGAAAATAATTGGTGTAGCATCATTTATTACATTAGTTTTATCAAATATGAACCATATAGGATTAGACTTCTATACTGATTATAAAATATTAACGAGTATCATATTTTTAGTCATAATACCGGTAGTATTTTATAGTAGAGATAAATATAATATAGAAGATGCATTGTTTTTATTTGGTGTTATATTTTTCTTGGGCTTGGGTTTTAAATATTTAATAAATGTAAGGATATTTGATTTGAATTATTTAATATTTTTGTGTTTGATTACAATATTTACTGATACATTTGCATATATTACGGGTAGTTTGATTGGAAAACATAAATTAGCACCCACAGTAAGTCCTAAGAAGACTTGGGAAGGTTTTGTTGGTGGACTAATTTTTGGAACATTTATTAGCACAATATTTTACCACACTGCATTTGAATATACGGGAAACATATTTATATTAATATTAGTAGTTGCGTTACTCAGCACTATAGGACAATTAGGTGACCTCGTGTTTAGTTCAACAAAAAGATATTATAAAATTAAAGATTTTGGCAATATAATGCCAGGTCATGGAGGCGTACTAGATAGATTCGATAGTATAATATTTGTAGTTTTAGCATTTAGTTTTATAATAGCGTTTGTATAAGGAGAGACAAAAATGGATTTTTTAATAACATTAATCATATTAATATTAATATTAGGTATTATAGTATTTGTTCACGAATTTGGCCATTTTATAGCAGCTAAAAATAGAGGCGTATATGTCCATGAATTTGCTATTGGGATGGGACCAAAAATATTTGGATTTAAGAGAAAAAATGATGAAACATATTATTCATTGAGACTTTTACCATTGGGCGGATTTACTGCTCTTGCAATGACTGAAGAAGATTTTAAAGTGAAAAAAAATAGAGTATTAGATAACAAAAAATATTGGGAAAAAATACTAATACTTTTAATGGGTATATTGTTTAACTTTATATTAACTATAGTACTATTATTTATAAATGGAATAATATATGGCTCACCACAAACAGGTGCTGTTGTAGGTGAAATACAAGAAAATGGTCCTGCTGAAATCGCAGGATTAAAAACAAATGATGAAATAGTAAAGATCAATGGTAAAAAAGTGTCGTCATGGGATGATGTAATACTTGAACTAAATTATGTTCAAATAGATAAAGAAGAATATAATTTCTTGGTACTAAGAAATCAAGAAGAACTAAATATTAAAATTATGCCAAACATTGAGCAGACAGAAGAAGGAGAAATTAAAACGTTTGGTTTTGGAACAAATACAAAAAAAGAATATGGAGTATTAGCAGCTTTAGAATATAGTATAGTGGGATTTAATGAGATGTTTACGTCATTATTTAAGATATTAGGTAATCTCTTTACTGGTAAAATAGGAGTAGATAACTTAAGCGGACCGGTTGGAGTCTTTAGTGTAATTGATCAGATAAAAGAAACAGGGTTAGAAAGTATAATATATTTAACTGCATATCTAAGTATAAATGTTGGAATAATTAATTTAATACCAATACCAGTGTTTGATGGTGGAAGAGTTGTACTTAGCACTGCTGAAAAAATTAAAGGTAAAAAATTAAATCCGAATGTTGAAGTTATGTTAAATAATATTGGAGTAATTTTATTAATAATATTATTTGTATATGTAACATTAAATGACATAATAAAAATATTTTAAAAACTTTTTAAAGATTGATAATTTGTTTTAAGAATATTTTTTATATATGAAACGTATGTTATATGTATATTTTAATTTAAAAATAAATGATTAATAAAGGTTAACTATTTTAAAATTTATAGTTATCCTTTTTTCTTTTCATCAATTTTTGTAAAATTTGTAATATGCTCTTTTACTAAATCTTCTGATTTTATTTTAGCTAATTTATCGTATTTATTTTATATTTAAGCGAAAGTAATGTCATTAATGTCAAGACGAAAGTAAAAAGATAAATAATAAAAGATTTGACATTATTATTAAAACTCATTATAATTTAAACATAGGAGAGTAATATGAAGACTGATACAAAAGAAGTAATAAAATTGTGTCCAAATTATTATAGTATAGTAAATACAGCAATAGAAGAAACAGATAGAATGAGTGAAAAACTTATTAAAATATATGAAGAATACGTTTTTAGTGTAGATTTAAGAAAAAAAGATGAAGTAAAAAAGATAACTAGATTTGATAAAATATTATATGAATACTTTAATGATTTTAGATTTAAAAAAGAACTTGCGACAAAACTTAAAAACGTAAAAGTAAAGTCAACTATAGAAAATGTTACTGAGTTTGTAGTAAATAGCATAATAGAAATATTTGATGAATATTTAGAAAATTATACTAGAAATATATATATACCTAGATGGATATAATATTTCTTTTTTTTTACTCACATGTTATAATTAAAATAGGAGGCAAGTATGAAAAAAGGAATTATATCAATGTCAGTTATTTATACATTTTTAATACTATTTATTTTAACAATTACAACAATATTAAGTTCATATATTACAAAAAATAATTTAATTAGAGAAATTATTATTGAAGCAAAAGAGGAAATATACAATGCAAAATAAAGGATTTATATTTATAGAAACAGTAATAGTATTAGTTGTTTTATCAGCATCATTAATTGGATTATATAGCTCCTTTTCATCTGTAATAAATACTTTAGAAAACAGAAAAAAATATGATAACATTAATGATATATATAAAGTAAATATAATAAGCGAAATATTAACTAATGTGCCATCAGATACATATACAATAATTGATAGTAGCAGTTGTCAAAACTATATGAATAGTGATTGTACAGAAATATTTAACGAACTAAATATAAGCGAAGTATTGCTAACGAACATTAATATTCAAACCATACTAAATTTAGATATAGATATACCAAATACAATGAAAGAATATTTACAAACAATAAATAAAAATGAAAAATCTATTGTTGCTAGATTTAATAGAAATAGTGAGAATTATTATGCATCACTAGAATTGAGGTAAATAATGAAAAAGAAGGGATTTACAGTAGTTGAGTTAATAATAAGTGTAGCAATTTTATCAATAGTAATGGTATTTGCATTAAACTTGTTAGTAGTTTTAAAAGAAAAAGATACTAATATTAATGAAGATACTGATATGATTTTAAATCAAGCATTTGTTTCAAAGAAAATAAATGGAGATATTATAGAGAATGGTGGAATAAAAAGTTTGAATTGTACTACAACTAGATGTGATTTTGTGTTCAACAATGATGTATCTAAAACGCTTACATTAACTAACAACAATAGAACAATTAAATACGAAAATGAAGAAAATATAGAATTAAATAGGACTTTACCAATAAGTAATTATGATAATATAGAGGTTATGGAATATTTAAATTATATAGATGGAACACTTAGAATAATAACAATTGATGTTGTTGGCTATTCTGATTATAAAATAGAAATATTAGATTATTAATCTAATGATAAAAATATTTATTAAAACCACGATAAACCTACATAGTATGATAAACCTAAAATTAATTTTAAAGTTTATCATGCTTTTTGCTTGAGATAAAATACATAGTCCAGTAAAACTTAAACAAGCACTGATAAGAATTATTTTAATATCATATGATAAATCTAAACTAGAAATAATATTTATCCCACTAGTCATTTCAAGAAAAGATATGAATATTGAGTTCAAATAAATGTTAAAACCAAATAAAGATGATATAATCCTGTATAAAACATTAAAAATAGTGATGCTACCAAGAATAATTAAACAAGTTTTAAAAGCCCCATCAATACTTCTTTTTAAAGTGTTAGAAAAAGAATCCGTATCTCTAATAATAATATTATCAGAACTTTTAGAAACGTAGTTATTTCTTATTAAAATTGCTAATATAAAATTAGATAAATAGATAGAAAGCAACATTTTAACACCGACTGAAAAAGAATTCAATAAAATGACTCCAACTGTATTAATTACAAACAAAGGATTTGGAAAAAAAGTAAAAGCCATTAGTTTAGTTGCTTCTTTCTCATCAATAACTTTAGATTCATATGCATCATTAATAAACTTTGCGTTACTAGGTAGACCACTAAACAAAGACAATATAATTATGTATGAAGAATTAGGGTTTATTTTAAATAAAAAAGAAAAAATATCTTTAAGTAATAAATTGACATAATATGTAAAATTATAATTAATTAAAAATTCACTAAGTATAAAAGACGGGAAAATACTAGGGAAAACTTTATAAAAAAATATATTTGCACTTTCAATAACAGAAGAGGAAACAACACTGGAATTACAAATTATTAAATATAATAAAATAAAGAAAAATAAAAAAGACATTATATTTTTTATTTTATAAGTCATAGTTTGCCTCCTTTATGTTATAATATTAAATATGAAAAAGATATATGAAAAAACAAAACAATTTTTAAAAGATAATTATAAAATAATAATATTATATATAGTACTAATTACAATGTTTACATATCCGCTTGATTATGAGATATATACGCCGGGAGGACTAATAAAGTTAAGTGATAGGCTAGATGTTGAAGGCTATGAAGAAAAAGGAAACATAAATCTAACATACGTAGGTGGTAAGAAAGGGACTATACCTCTATTATTACTTTCTTATATTATTCCTAACTGGGATATAGTTAGTTTAGACGAAATGAGAATAGGCGAAGAAGAATATAACGACATAGTTAAAAGAGGACAAATAGATTTAGCAAGCGTCAATCAAAATTCACTTTTAATAGCATTTCAAGAAGCTGGTTATGAATATAAAATTAATAGTGAAAAAATTGCGGTGTATTACGTATTTGATGAAGCGAACACGGATTTAAAAGTAGGAGACATCATTACACACATCAATGGATTTAAAGTATCAAGTTTAGATGAATTAAAAGAAAAAATACTTGAGTACGAAGTAGGCGAAAAAGTATATTTCACGATTTTAAGAGATGAGAAAGAAACTGAATGTTACGGGGTTATATACGAAAGTGAAGGAGAAAAAATAGTAGGATTATACCTACATAATATTTTAGATGTTTCAACCAGCCCTAAAGTAACCTTTGATTATAGAAATAATGAAAATGGCGCTTCAGGTGGATTAATGAGCACATTACAAATATATAACACTTTAATAGAAGAAGATATCACGAAAGGGGATGTAATCGCAGGTACTGGCACAATGGAATTAGATGGAACAGTAGGAGAGATATCGGGGATCAAATACAAGCTAATAGGCGCGGTTAATAGTGGCGCAGATGTATTTATTGCACCAAAAAACAATTACGAAGAAGCATTAAAAGTAAAAGAAGAAAACGGTTATGACATAGAAATAATAGAAGCAACAACATTTAAAGATGTAATTGAAAAGTTAAAAAATAGATAACTTTTCTTTTTTTGACAAAAAAATCATAAATATAATTTTAAAATAATATTGGTGAATATTTATGAAGAAAAAAATTTTAGTAGTAGTTATTATAGGCTTTATATTTGCATCAATTATTTTTTTAAAATATAAAAAAGAGAGTGAAACAATATCTAACACAGAAACTGTTTACCTATTACAAATAGGTGCTTATAAAAATAACGAAAACGTAGTTAAAGTGACAAAGACATTACCAAACTATGTGATATTAGAAGAAGAAGGTACAACTAAAATTATAATAGGGATTACAAAAGATGATAATAATATAGAAAAATTAAGTCAAAATTATGAGACTGTATATATTAAAGAATTACAAATGGAAAATAAAGAGTTTTTAGATTATCTAACAAAATATGATAATTTATTAAATTATACAAATAACTCAGATACTATTGAAGAAATAAATAATAAAGTACTTAATAAATATAATGAAATATTTTAAAGAGTTTTAAATAAATAATGATAATTATATGTATAGGTGGTTATATGATTATCAAAGAAATGGCAGTGGCAGAGAAACCAAGAGAAAGATTAAAAAACTATGGTAAAGATAAACTAACAAATGAAGAATTAATTGCAATTGTACTAAGAACAGGAACAAAAAATACTTCATCAAAAATGCTTGCTACTAATATATTGAGTAAATTTAAAGATATAAAAAAACTAAAAGATGCAAATATTTATAACTTGTCATCTATTAAAGGGATGGGTCTAGTAAAAAGTATTGAACTAATCGCAGCTATAGAATTAGGAAAAAGAGTTTATGAAACTACACCATTTATACAAAACAAATATAATAATGTAAGTAAAATATATGAAAGCTTTAAAAGTTTAATTGCACATGAGAAACAAGAAAACTTTTATGCTTTATATTTTGATACGAAACAAAACCTATTAAATTATAAACTACTATTTAAAGGCACATTAAATCTTGCTACTGTACATCCAAGGGAAATATTTAAAGAAGCATTTTTACTAAGCGCGGCATCATTTATTATAATACATAATCATCCAAGTGGAGATCCGATTCCTAGCGATCCTGATATTGAACTTACAAATCAAATAGATACCATTTCAAAAATAATGGGTATTAACTTTTTAGATCACATTATATTTGGTAATGAAAAGTATTTTAGTTTTTATGAAGAAAAAAAGAAATAAAAAATAAAAAGCATCATATAATTTCCTAGGTGATAAAAATGACTATAGAAGAATATAAAAATAAGAAAAAAGGACAAACTATATCAAGTAATAAATATTTAAATGGATTAGTAAAAAGAACAATGATATGTTTCGTTCTAGTAATATCTATAATAGTAATTAGTTTACTAAATGAGACAAGTAGAGAGTATATAAAAAAATATTTATTAGAGACTAATTTTGAATTCAGCAAAATAAATGGAATATACGATAAGTTTATAGGTAGCTTCACAGAAGAAGAAATAAAACCAGTAAGTAATAATGAACTACTTATGTATAGTGACAAAGAAGAATATAAAGATGGTGTAAAATTAACTGTTGATGAAAACTATAACATTAATTTGTTGGAAAGCGGAATAGTTGTATTCATTGGCGAAAAGGAAGGTTACGGAAATACTATAATAGTCCAACAAAGTAATGGAATTGATGCGTGGTATGGTAACGTAAGCAATATAAATGTTAAAATATATGACTATATAGAAAAGGGTAACATAATAGGAAACGCAAGTAATACTCTTTATTTAGTATTTCAAAAAAATGGAGAAAACTTAAATTACGAAGACTATATTTAATAAAATTGAGATACATATAAGCACGTACATGTTTTTATTACTATCTTTTCTTGCTGGTAGATTTGAAACAGCATTTTTACTATTATTTATAATTACTTTTCACGAATTAGGACATTTACTATTTGCATCGCTTTTAAAAATAAATGCGAGTGAAATAAAAATCTATTGTTTTGGTGGAATAACAAAATATAACACATTATTAAATACAAATATAAATAAAGAAATATTTATATTAATAGGTGGCCCCATTTTTCAATTAATTCTAATATACATAATATATAATTTAAAACTATATATAAATTATAGTACATATATAGAATTTATGAATATTAATAAAATTCTTCTAACATTTAATTTGCTACCTTTAACTAGCTTAGATGGCGGAAAATTAGTAAATCTATTATTAAATAAGTTTTTACCTTTTAAAACTTCATTTACAATTTCCATCATCGCAAGTATACTTACATTACCACTTATTTTTAAAATATTTAACGTATATTTATCAATTTTAGTTTTCATATTTATAATAAAAGAAATATATTTAGAAATTACAAACTATAACTATTATTTCAACAAGATGTTATTGGAAAGATATTTAGATAAAATAACGTTTAAAAAAAGTATATTTATAAAAAATATTAAAAATATTAAAAGAGATAAAAACTTTGAAATATATTATAATAATAAAATATTGAACGAAAAAGAGTATTTAAGTTTATATTTTAATCACAAACCACTATAAAAGTCATTATTTAATTGACATTATACGCCTTTTTTGTTAAAATCAATTTGTTTGTAGATTCTTCTCTACAACCGCGCTGAAAAGGTTAATATAAACAGTAATGTACCTTAATGGTGAGTCTTATTGAAGGAGGTAAAAAATGAAAGCAATTTTTAGTACAGGTGGAAAACAATATTTAGTAAATGAAGGTTCTGAACTTTATGTAGAAAAATTAGATGTTGAACCTAAAAAAGAAATTACTTTTGAAGAAGTGTTATACGTTGATGGCAAAGTAGGTAACCCTTATGTAAAAGGCGCAAAAGTTACTGCTGAAGTTGTAAAACACGGAAAACAAAAGAAAATTGTTGTATTTAAGTACAAACCTAAGAAAAAATTTAGAAAGAAACAAGGACATAGACAACCTTATACAAAAATTATTATTAAAAAGATAGAAGTGAAATAATGATTTTAGTAAATATTTTAAGAAAAAAAGGTGTTATTGAAAGAATTGACATGAATGGTCATGCGATGTTTAATGATTATGGTAAAGATATCGTATGTGCTGGTGTAAGTTCTGCATTAATTACTACAGTAAATGCTATATTGAGTTTTGATAAAAATAGTATTGAGTATAAGAACGATAAAGAGTTTTCTTTAATCAATATAAAAAAAGATAAAATAACAAATAATTTACTAGAAAACTTAGTAGAAATATTAAAACAGACTGAAAAACAGTATAGCAAAAATATAAGAGTTAAGGAGGAAAATTATGAATAAAATGTTTTTAGATCTTCAACTTTTTGCATCTAAAAAAGGTGTTGGTTCAACTAAAAATGGTAGAGACAGCGCCGGTCGTAGATTAGGTGCAAAAGCAAGTGATGGAGAAAAGGTAAAAGCAGGTTCAATTATATATCGTCAAAGAGGAACAAAAATATATCCAGGAGTAAATGCTGGAATGGGAAAAGATCATACACTATTTGCGTTAATAGATGGAATTGTTAAATATGAAAGAAAAGGAAGAGATAAAAAACAGGTAAGTGTGTATGCAATTAATGAATAAAGTGTTGTTAATGACACTTTTTTTGTTATATAATACATTTAGGTGATAAAATGGAAAAAGATTTATGGGATTTAGCTGAAAAAATTAATCAAATAGATGGATTAAGTGCTTCTGATTATCTAAAGGAATTAATGGAAAAAGAAAAACTTGGATTGATTACAACTGATGAAATAATAGAATTATTAAAGAAACATTATGGTGAAACTAATGCGTGATATATATGTAGATGAACAAACGGGAGTACTTATAAATAAATTAGGAATAACAGATGCGGAAAAGTTAAGACGGGTTGAATCTGACTTAACTATAGTTAGATTAAAGCAAATACTAGAAACACCTGACTTTGAGTATAGTCGAGATGCTCTTTTAATGTTGCATAAACATATGTTTGAGGATATATATCCGTTTGCTGGGGAAATTCGTAAAATAGATATTGAAAAAAGTGAAAAAATGTTATCGGGTTTTCCGATGATATTTTCTGGATCAGAAAATATATCAAAAAATCTACAAAAGGTGTTTAAAGAGCAAGAAGTAGATTTTAATAGAAACAAAAATGAAGTTGCGCAGGCTCTTGCTAGATTTATGAGTAGTATTTGGGAAATTCATCCTTTTAGAGAAGGAAATACTAGAAGTATAATTACTTACATGATGAAATATGCAAGGCATAACGAATTAAACCTTGATGAGGCACTACTGTTAAATAGTTTTGCATACATTAGAAATGCTTTGGTAATGTATGTATACCAAGAGCCAAAATATTTAGATAAAATAATATTAGATTCAATAGAAAGAGGGATTAGTTTATGAGTATAGATTTAAAAGAACTATATGAAAAAGAAAAAGAATTAATAAATAAAGAAATAACATTAAAAGGGTGGGTAAGAAATCATAGAAAGCAAAAAGAATTTGGCTTTATTGATTTTTATGATGGAACGTGTTTTAAAACTTTACAGATTGTATATAACAATCAAATGAGTAATTTTGAAGAGATAACAAAAATTAGAATAGGCTCTGCAATAGAAGTACAAGGAAAACTTATAGAATCAATAGGAAGTGGACAAAGTATTGAAGTTGAAGCTATAAATATAATATTAATCGGTGATGCGCCAGAAGATTATCCTATGCAACCAAAGAGACACACTAGAGAGTTTTTAAGAAGTTTGGCATACTTAAGACCAAGAGTAAACTTATTTCAAGCAGTATTTAGAGTTCGTAGTGTAGCTGCATATGCAATACATAAATATTTTAATGAAAATGGTTATCTTTATGTACATACACCACTTATAACATCAAATGATGGAGAAGGTGCTGGAGATATGTTCCAAGTAACTACACTTGATATAGAAAAAATAAATGGAAAAGAAATAGACTATAAAAAAGATTTTTTTGGTAAAAGAACTAGTTTGACAGTAACTGGTCAACTTGAAGGTGAAACTTTTGCAATGGCATTTAAAAAAATATATACTTTTGGGCCAACTTTTAGAGCTGAAAACTCACATACTCAAACGCATGCGGCGGAGTTTTGGATGATAGAGCCTGAAATAGCATTTTGCGACTTAAATGGAAATATGGATGTAATGGAAGATATGTTAAAATATGTTGTAAAATACGTATTAGATAATTGTAAAGATGAAATGGAGTTTTTTGATAAATTCGTTGAAAAAGGACTAATTGAAAAATTAAACAAACTTATAAATAGCAAATTCACGAGAATAACTCACGAAGAAGTAGTTACAATTTTAAAAAACGCAGATGTAAAATGGGATTTTGTTCCGGAATATGGACAAGATATAGCAAAAGAGCATGAGAAGTATATTACTGAATATTTTAATGGTCCAGTATTTATAACTAACTGGCCAAAGGATATAAAAGCATTTTATATGAAATTAAATGAAGACGGAAAAACTGTCGCAGCAGTTGACTTAGAAGTTCCAGGAGCAGGAGAACTAATGGGTGGAAGTCAAAGGGAAGAAGACTACGACAAATTAGTTAAAAGAATGAACGAAATGAACGTTCCAACCGAAGAATTGGACTGGTATTTAAATTTAAGAAAGTTTGGGGGTTGCCCTCATAGTGGCTTTGGTATGGGATTTGAAAGATTATTAATATATATAACTGGTGTTGAAAATATTAGAGATGTAATACCTTATCCAAGGACACCAGGAAACTGTGAATATTAATTTTTCTACAAAACTAGACATATTTTTTAAATAGTGTTATAATGTAAGCGAGATTGGAAGGGAGGGTAGAAAAATGACTCATGTGGATGTTAAAAATGGTAATGTTGAAGTTGCTTTGAAAAAATTCAAAGTAAAAGTACAACGTAGTGGTATCCCTTCTGAAATGAAAAAGAGAAAAGAATATTCAAAACCAGGCGTAGTAAGAAGAGAAGCTAAAAAAGAAGCTATTAAAAATGCAAGAAAAAAAAGCAGAATGAATAGATAAATAATAGGTGATTGAAATGTTATATGAACAAATAACTAATGATATGAAAGAAGCAATGCGCAACAAAGATAAGGAAACTTTAAGTACTATAAGACTGCTTAAAAGTGCTATTGACTTATATAAGATAAATAACAAAATGGATAGAGACACAGTAAGTGATGAAATAGTAATAGATGTTGCTGCAAAGCAAGTTAAGACACATAAAGAAAGTATAAGCGAGTTTAGAAATGCTGGGAGAGATGATCTCGCTACAAAACTAGAAAATGAAATAAAAATAATAGAAAAATATTTGCCAGAACAACTAAGTAAAGAAGAAGTAGAAAAAATAATTGATGAAATATTTGAAAAAGTAAACCCATCAGGAAAAAGTGACATGGGAAAAATTATGAAAGAAGCAAACGCGTTGTTAAAAGGCAAAGCAGATATGAAAACTGTAAATGAAATAGTTATGAGTAAACTTAAATAGTTTGCTTTTTTTATTTATTTTAAATATAATTAAAGTATGAAAGAAATAAAAGATTTATTAATTAAAGAAAATGTTAAAATGTCAGAGTATACTTCATATAAAACAGGTGGAATAGCAAAATATTTTGTATATCCCAAAACAACAGAAGCTTTACAAGAATTGATGAATTTCATATTTAAAAATAATGTAAAATATTTTGTAATAGGAAATGGGACAAATATAATATTTACTGATGAATATTACGATGGAGTAGTTATAAATTTATCAAAATTAGATCAAATAAAAATAGAAAATACTATAATTGAAGTATCAAGTGGTTATAGCTTACAAAAACTAGTAAGTGAAGCATCAAAACGAGGGCTTTCAGGTCTTGAATTTGCATCAGGCATTCCGGGAACTGTAGGTGGAGCGACATACATGAATGCTGGTGCTTATGGCGCATGTATATTTGAAAAAATTAAATATATTCAATATTTAGAAAACGGAGAAATAATAAAAAAGGCAAAAGAAGAAATTCCGTATGGTTACAGGTATAGTTACTTTAAAGATAATAAGAAAGCAATTATTTTAAGTATAACAATAGAACTATCACATGAAGATAAAAACATAATACTTGATAAAATAAAAGAATATACACAAAAAAGAATACAAACACAACCTTTAGAATACCCTAATGCAGGTAGTGTATTTAAAAATCCAGAAACTATAAGTGCAGGAGCGTTGATTGATACAAAACTTAACCTAAAAGGCAAAAACGTAGGTGGTGCATACGTATCTGAAAAACACGCGAACTTTATAATTAATAAAAATAATGCTACCAGTAATGACATAATAAAACTAATAGAAGAAATTAAAAAGGTAGCAAAGCAAAAAGAAAATATAGTTTTACAATTAGAACAAGAAATAATTAAATAAAAAGTGCAAAACCTCCATATAATTAATAGGAGGCTTTTTTATGTTAAATACTCTAACCAATTATTTTAAAAACGATGTATATTCAATACTAATATCAAGCAATAAAATATACATAAACAATTATCATAAAATTGTAAATATAAATATAAATGAAGTATTAATAGATGTAAAAGACAAAAGAATAAATATATTTGGAGAACATTTTGTTTTAAAAAAATTAGACAAGTTAGAACTATTAATTACTGGAAACGTAACAAGGATTGAAATAAATGAAAGATAATCATATATTAATAGAAATAAGAAATGAAAAATTGTATAGTGTAATAAAAACACTTACTAAATACAACATATACTATAGTAATTTAAATATAAAAGAAAATAAAATAACTTTGCTAATTTTAAATGAAGATTACAAGAAAATTAAAACACTTTTTAAAAAAAGAACAAAAATTATAAAATATACAGGAATAAAAGCAATAAAAGAGTTTATAAAAAAGCATTATATATTTATAATATCAATTATAGTAAGTTATAAAATTATACTAACATTATCTAATTTATGTTTTGGTATATATGTTGAGACAAATAATAAAGAACTTAAGCAAATAATATTAAAAGAATTGGAAAATTATGAAGTAAAGAAATATAATTTTAAAAAATCATATGGTGAAATAACTGAAATAAAAGAAAAAATATTAGAAAATAATAAAGATAAATTAGAATGGCTAGAAATAACTGAAAATGGAGTATATTATAACATTTCATTAACTGAAAGAATAATAAAAAACGAAGAGGCTGAAACTGATGAAATAATGGACATAGTTAGTCAAAAAGACGCGCTTATAAAAAAAGTAATATTAAAAAATGGAACAAATATAAAATATGTTAACGAATACGTAAAAAAAGGCGAAGTAATTATATCGGGAGATATTTTAAAAAATGATGAAGTTGTTAGTTATGTTAAACCAGATGGGGAAGTTTATGGGGAAGTATGGTATACAGTAACTACCACTGTTCCATATAATTTTATTGAATACGTTAGTACTGGCAAAATAATAAATCATTATTATATTGAGTTTTTAAATAGTAAAATGACATTATTTGGAAAATACGATTACAAAAATGTATTTGTTACACAAAAAGTATTAATAGACAAACCCTACATATTTTTTAGGTTAATAAAAGAAGAAAAAGAAGTGTTTGAATATAAAGAATTATCTCTTAATAAAGAAGAAGCATATGAAGAGGCCATAAGAAGAAGTGATAAAAGTATAAATGCTAAATTAACGAACGAAGAATATATTATAGATAAAAAAGTTTTGAAAAAGAATGAGTTTAGTAGTAAAATAGAAATAGAAGTATTTTATAAAGTATATGAAAGTATAGGAAAACTTGAAAAAAGAACAATAGATAAAGTTGAAGAGGAGTAAAGTCTATGGTAAAAAATGCTTTTTTTGATATTATTGATACTGCATGGCCATCACTAGTAATATTTTTAATAGTAATAATATTATTAAGGATAATGTATTTAAAACAAAATAAAAAGAAGTTTGTATTTCATGAAGAGTTAATCTTACTTTTATTTGTAACATATATTTTACTACTGTTTGAACTTGTAACTGTAAGAGATGTGGAATTTGGTGGAGTGAACTGGATACCTTTTAGAGAAATAATGAGATATGATATTGGAACAAATGAATTTTATAGACAAGTCATTGGCAATATTATTTTATTTATACCATTTGGTTATTTTGCTACATACTATTCTAAGTTATCAAAAATAAGACATATATTTTTTGTAACATTTATAACAAGTTCAACAATTGAAATTGTACAAAGATTTATAGGCAGAAGTTTTGATGTAGATGATATAATATTAAATGTAATAGGTGGAATTATTGGATTTTTACTTTTTATTGGAATAGATGCGATCAGAAGGAAACTACCAAAGATATTTCAAAATGATCTATTTTATAACATTTTATCAATAATATTATTAATTCTACTTGTACTATATTTATTTGGAACGATAAGGATTGGTTAAATGATAGAAGTATATAATGAAACAGAAGATAATATATATCTAGAAGATATTAAAAATATTTTAAACATAGGTTTAAAGAAACAAGATGTAAAAAATGCTTTTGTAAGTGTAGTAATAGTTAGTAAAGAAAAAATACATGAAATAAATAAAACATACAGAAACGTCGATAGAGTTACAGATGTAATATCTTTTGCTTTTGAAGACAATAAAATGATAGAGAGTAGTGATATAAGAATACTTGGAGAAATATATCTATGTATAGAAAAAGCAAAAGAACAAAGTGTTGAGTATGGTCATAGTGAAAAAAGAGAAATATGTTATTTATCAGTACATGGACTATTACATTTATTAGGATATAATCACGAAGTAGAAGATGAAAAAAGAATAATGAGACAAAAAGAAGAAGAAATATTGGAGTCATATGATGCAATTAGATGAAAGAAAAAAATTACGTGGATTAAAAAGATTAACTAGTAGTTTAAAATATGCTGGTGATGGTTTAAAATATGCTTACAAAAATGAGCAGAGCATGACTATACATATTATAATAACACTAATCGTGATTACATTTGGTATAATATTAAATATAAGTAGTTACGAATGGATTATAGTAGTATTATGCATAGGTATTATGATGTGTTTTGAACTAGTTAATACAAGTATTGAAGCAGCAGTGGATCTAACTACTAACGAGTATAATGAGAAAGCAAAAGTTGCAAAAGATGTAGCTGCTTCGGTATCCGTCATGTTCAGTATTACATCAATAATCGTTGGATTAATAATTTTTGTACCTAAAGTATTTGATTTTATAAGGAGTATTATATGAAAGATAAATTAGAGAAATTAATAAGAAATAGTTACGCGCCTTATTCAAATGTACACTTTGCTTGTATAGTTGAAACAGAAGACGGCAATTTTTATGAGGGAGTTAACGTAGAAAATGCATCTTTTGGTGGTACCATCTGCGCGGAAAGAAATGCAATAAATAATTGTGTTGCAAATGGAAGAGAAAAAATAAAAGTAGTATATTTGATGACGGATAAAGATTCATTGTGTTATCCTTGTCATATATGCAAACAGACTTTTATTGAATTTTTAGATAAAGATGTAATATTTAATATTATGACTACTAAAGGCGATATGAAAGTAATTACATTTGATGAATTAATGAAAACAACATTTAGTAAGGATGATTTAAAATGAAAAGTGGTTTTGTAAGTATAATAGGTAGGCCAAATGTTGGGAAGAGTACATTATTAAATACTATTGTTGGTGAAAAAATAGCAATTACTAGTGATAAACCTCAGACGACAAGAAACTTGATTCAAGGAATATATAATGACGCTGAAACTCAAATAGTATTCGTAGATACACCAGGAATACACAAACCAATAAATAAATTAGGAAATAAAATGAATGCTCAGTCTTACTATAGTATGGATGATGTAGACGTGATATTACTAATAATGGACGCTTCATCCTCATTAGGAACTGGAGATAAGTTTGTAATAGACAAGCTATCGTACACTTTAAAACCAGTAATACTAGTACTTAACAAAATAGATAAAATAAGTAATGAAGAACTACTTATTAAAATCACTGAATATAAAGATATATATGATTTCGCTGAAATTGTACCTATATCTGCTTTAAAAAAGGATAATGTTAATAGATTAATTGATGTTACAAAAAAATATTTGACTGATAATGTAAAATATTTTATGGATGATGAAGTAACTAGTTCTAGTGATGAATTCAGAATATGTGAAGCTGTTAGAGAAAGCATTTTAAACTTAACAAATGATGAAGTACCTTATTCAGTTACATGTGTAATAAATAATATAGAAAAAAAAGAAAATATTGTTGATATTTACATAGACGTTATTGTAGATAGAGATAACTTAAAAAAGATTATTATAGGAAAGAAAGGTGTTAAATTAAAAGAAATTGGAATTAAAGCAAGAGGAGAAATAGAAAAAATAGTTGGAAAACAAGTGTATTTAGAATTATACGTTAAAACCTTAAAAAAATGGAGAGATAAAGAAAAATATTTAAAAGATTTAGGTTTTAATGAATAAAATTGTTTATATTGCATCAATATATACTAGGTGATAAAAGTGAAAAAAGATAATTTATGGGAAAAATTTAAAAAAAGCGGTAAAATTGAAGATTATTTAGAATATAAGAAAGGTAAAGAAAATAAAGATGAATGAAAATTATTAGTACAGAGGGGTTTGTCATATCCACCACTAAGTATGGCGAAAGTTCAAAAATACTCAATATATTTACTAGAGAGTATGGCATTATAGGAGTAATATCTAAGGGCTGCACTAGTTCTAAAAGCACACTAAAAAACGTAAGCGAGCGATTTATTTATGCAAAGTTTAACATAAGCTATAAAGAAGGAAAATTAAGTACACTTATAAGTGCAGATGTAATTAATTACTTTAAAAATATTAGAAGTGATATTCTCTTGATAGCCTATCTTACATACATAACCGAGCTCACAAGTGATGTATTTAAGCAAAACAATGATTCACAAATATATGACTTGTTTATTTCTTCATTAATAAAAATAGAAGAAAATCTAGATCCATTGGTAGTTACGAATATATTAGAGACAAAATATTTAGATTACTTAGGTATAGGGCTTAACTTAGATAGCTGTGCAAAATGCGGACATAAAAATATTGTATCAATATCACACAAAGAAGGTGGATTTCTCTGTAAAAATTGTTATGATAACACTGGATTTACGAATAGAAGCGCACTAAAGAATATTAGATTATATTATTATGTAGATATCAGTAAAATCACAAAATTAGATATCAAGGATGAAACAAAAAGAGAAATTGATAATTTTTTAAATCATTATTATAAAGATTACACCGGTTTGTATATCAAAAGTAAGGAATTCTTAAATAATCTAAAAAAGTATTAGACATTTGAGAATTCCTTTTCCTCTTTCATTAAATCATCTACACTTACTTCAAGTACTGTAGCAACTTTGTATAGGGTATCTACTGAAAAACCGAATTTGCCGTTACCTGTTTCTATTCTTCTGATAAAGTCATATGATAATTCAGTGTAAAGTGCAAGTTGTTCTTGTGTAAACCCTTTTGCTCTTCTGTACTTCCTGATATTTCTAGCAATAACGCCTTTAATATTGGGATTAAAATTATAAAACTTCTCGTGTATCATGTCGTCACCACTAAAATTATCTCACTAAAATTAAAAATAATTCGTGACCTAGCACTACCAGTGATGATATACTATTATTAAATAGAAAGGAAAACGTAGAAATTTGAAGGAGAAATAAAATATGTATGATTTTAAACAGGATTATTTAAACGATATAATCAAACCGTTAGAGGAAGAGGTTAATAGATTAAGAAGATTGAAAGTAAAGAAAAGGTTTTTTTGGACTAGAGATGATGAAAAAAAATTAGAAGAAAAAGAAATGATTTTATTTCAAAGATATGAAAAATTAGGAAGTATGCTAGATGACTAATAATGCAATTATTTGAAGTCATTTAATAAATTACTCTGATGTTTTTAACGTGCTTGTTGCAAAAACACTAAAATATATTATAATTAAATGTAAGAGGCGAAGACGAAAGGTTGGAAACTTTCTAGTCATATATTAAAAGAGATTCTTTTAGAATAAATTAGGTGGAACCGCGGGTTATGCCTCGTCCTAATAAATTTTAAAAGTTTTTTTGTTGAGGAGGTAAGTAATGAAAGATTTAAAAATGGAAGAAGTAGTAAACTATTGTAAACAATATGGTTTTATATTTCAAGGAAGTGAAATATATGGAGGACTTGCTAATAGTTGGGATTATGGTCCATTAGGAACGTTATTAAAGGAAAACATCAGAAATGCGTGGAAAAAGAAATTTATACAAGAAAATGAATATAATGTTGGATTAGACTCAGCAATATTAATGAATCCAGAAGTTTGGGTAGCTAGTGGACATGTTGCGAGTTTTTCAGACCCATTAATTGATTGTAAAAAATGTAAAACGAGAGAAAGAGCTGATAAACTTATAGAAGAGTATACTAATGGTTCTGAAACCGGTGATGGCTGGAGTAATGAAAAATTAGAAGATTATATAAAAGAAAATCATATAAAATGTACAAAATGTGGAAGTGAAGACTTTACTCCGATAAGAAAGTTTAATTTGCTTTTTGAAACTTCACTAGGTGTTACTGAAGAGGCAAAAAATATAGTTTATTTAAGAGGAGAAACTGCACAAGGGATTTTTGTTAACTTTAAAAATGTAGAAAGAAGTATGAGACTTAAATTACCGTTTGGTATATGTCAAACAGGTAAAGCATTTAGAAACGAAATAACACCAGGTAACTTTATATTTAGGACTAGGGAATTTGAACAAATGGAACATGAGTTTTTTTGTAAACCAGGTACCGATTTAGAATGGTTTAGTTATTGGAAGGACTTTTGCATAAACTTCTTGTATTCATTAGGAATAAAAAAAGAAAATCTTAGATATAGAGACCATTCAAAAGAAGAATTAAGTTTTTATAGCAAAGCTACAACTGATATAGAGTATTTATTTCCTATCGGTTGGGGCGAACTTTGGGGTATTGCAGATAGAACAGATTATGATTTAGGTGTACACATTAAACACTCTAAAGCAGATTTGATGTATCACGACCAAGAAACAAACGAAAAATACATTCCGTACGTAATAGAACCGTCAGTAGGATTAGATAGATTATTATTATCAATAATATGTGATGCTTATCAAAAAGAAACGCTTGAAAATCAAGAAGAAAGAGAAGTATTAAAAATACATCCTTTCTTAGCCCCATATAAAGTTGCGGTACTACCACTTGTTAAAAAATTCCATAGTGAAAAAGCAAGAGAAATATATCAAAAATTAAGCAAGACATTTATGTGTAGTTTTGATGAAACACAAAGCATAGGAAAAAGATATAGAAGACAAGATGTAATAGGAACTCCATTTTGTATAACTATAGACGATGAAACAATAAACAATGATACAGTTACTATAAGAGATAGAGATACAATGGAACAAATAACGTTAAAGCTTGCAGAAGTTGAAGATTATATTAGAGAAAAAATCACTTTTTAGTGGTTTTTTATTTTTTTTGTTTGATTAGAACATTAATATGTGTTAAAATTAAATAGAAGATATGGAGAGTGACTGTAATGGCATTTGGAAAATTAAAAAGTATATTTGGAGAAGAAGTTATAGAAGGCACTAGTGAAGATGAATACTATTCAGTTTCTGCCGAAGAATCATTAAAAAAAGGTGTAGACGGTGGAAATAAAATGATTTTAGTTGAACCAAGAGCATATTCAGAAAGTCAACAAATTGCAGATCATTTAAAGAGTAGAAATTCAGTAGTAGTTAACTTTAAAAGAGTGACAAGTGACCAAGCAAAAAGAATTATTGACTTTTTAAGTGGTACATTATATGCTATTGGTGGAGACTTACAAAAAATTGGTGGAGGAATATATTTATGTACTCCAAAAAACGTTAATGTTCAAGGAAAAATAACAGAAGACGATAAAAATACTGATGATAGTGAAGAATTAAGAGAATGGTAATTAAAAAAAGCAAAGAGGTGTCATATGAACAAGTTTGA
>CALVOQ010000006.1 GCA_944350335.1 uncultured Bacilli bacterium | reverse complement strand
GCAAACAAAAAAGGTTAACCGAAATTAACCTTTCATATATCTAAAGTCGATTAGTTCGACTAATTTCCCTATGGTGCCGAAAACAGGAGTTGAACCCGCAACCTACTGATTACGATTCAGTTGCTCTACCAATTGAGCTATTTCGGCGTGGTGTGGGTAAAGAGATTTGAACTCTCACGACTAATGTCACACGCCCCTCAAGCGTGCGCGTCTACCATTCCGCCATACCCACATAAAAAGTTATATTTTTAACCCTTTTACAAATTGGTCTTTGTATTCTGCAATTTTTTCATCCGTTAATAATTGAATTTCTTCTTGATAAGCCTGAGGAATATGTTGATAAAGTGATGTTCTCCTTGTTTTATCTTTTAAAAATTGTAATGTCTCTCCTACCTCGTAATCTTTATTTTTGCATTTACTATATCTGTGAACTTGAGTTAATATGTAGACCCTTTTTCCTTTAAATGTAATTACTCCTTCTATTGATTTGTTTTCTAAACTTTCTCTACCTTCATTTATTAATGAAATAGAACCGTTAAATGTGAACTCATCATCTTTTTCTTTTTTAAAACACATTTCAACTATTTCTGATTTACTGCATCCATTAATCGGATAGGCTGTATTAGACTTTTCTTTGCTGTTTATTAATATATTTAAACATCTATCTAGTTCCCCATCACTCATATTCATTTTTTTAAATCTAGTTTCAAGCAAAACAGTTTCATCGGATGTCATTAATTTTTCTCCTTGATTGCTTTAAATAATTTTGTCCATAATTTACTAGTTGAATAATTTAATATACCAACTTTATATATTCTAGTTCCATATCTAAAAAATAATGCTATAACTATTATTAATAATACTATTGAAATAATTATTTCTATTAATCCTATTTGTCCCATTATTAAAAGTACAGGGGCTAATAAGGCGGATATAAATGGTACTACCGAAAAAATTGTTATAAATGTTGAATTTTCGAAACTTGAAGCCATTAAAGCTAAATAGTATCCAACCATAATTAGAATCATTAAAGGTGTTTGTAATTGTTGATAATCTTCTATACTAGTTGTCATAGATGCTAGTATTCCTGCAAGTAATGAATAAGCCACGATGCTTAATATCAATAAAATTACAACAAGTGGCAGTGATACAATAACTTCTTGTAATAAATTAGATCCACTTATCATTTCTCCAATTTGACCGACATTGATTCCGAAACTTTCTAAAATACCAGCACCATGAACTTTACTTCTTATAAATAAACCTATAGCGCTATATATTAATATTAATAAACTTTGTATTATAACAAAGACATTTACTGTTACCATTTTTGAAATGAAATGTGTGTTTGGGGAAACGCTTGATATTATTATTTCCATACTTTTTGACGTTTTTTCCTCATTTATCTCGGCACCAATCATTTGTATAACAAATATTGTTATTATAAAGAACGGAACTATAAATATTGGAATTAAAGCGTAACCAAACGTTTTAATGTTTTCTGCAGTTTCATCATATTCAGTATTTAAAATTACGTTATTTATTTCAACACTTTTATATATATTTTCTAACTCTTCAATACTTATACTGCTTTCTTGAATTGCAATATTCATTCTTAAAGTATTTAATGCACTTGATATTTTTTGTTTTAAAAATTGATCTATATCTTCATAACTTATTAATTCTGCATTTATAATATTCTCAGTGTCAGTTTGTATGTTTAATATAATGTTTTTGCTTTCTTCATCTTTTATTTCATTTTCTAGTTCTTCTCTTGTTTTCTCTGCTTTAATTAGTTTTACTTCTGTTTGCGATAGTGATATAGTCTCTGTTTCTTCATATATATTTGCAAAACTTTCATATAAACTATTTGTATCATCCACTATGTATATTTTAGTTGATTCTTCAAAATCTCCGCCAAACATTTTTATTATTGAATCTATGTTGATTAGTATTGGAATGGCTAATATTAAAATAATGTTAACTATTTTAAATGTCTTAGTATTTATTTTCCTTTTTAAACCTTCGCCTATTAAAAACATTAACTTATTTTTCATATGATTCACCTACTTTTTCTATAAATATTTCATTTAATGTAGGTTCTTCAACAACGAACTTTTCTACATTCTTTTTAGTTTTTATATAATCAAACACATCTTTCACATAATTTTTTTCTTTTACACTAACGATGTATTCTTGTCCACTCTTTTCAACTTTAAGCACACCATTTATCTTTAACAATTCCTCTTTTTTTACATCGCCTATTATTTTAATATTTTTCTTTTTATAATCATGTTTTATGTCTTTCAGTTTTCCTTCCAGTACAGTTTCTCCTTTTACTAAAATTAAAAGTTTTTCACAAAAATATTCTACATGATCCATTCTATGTGATGAAAAAATTATCATTGAACCATTATTTTTATATTCCAATATTACTTGTTTAAAAAGTTCTATATTAATTGGATCTAATCCTGAAAAAGGTTCATCAAGTATTAATAAACTTGGATCATGTAATATTGACATTATAAATTGTACTTTTTGTTGATTACCTTTTGAAAGTTCTTTTATTTTCCTATCTTTGTATTCTGTTATATGAAATCTTTTAAGTAGTTTATCAAGTTCACTTTCTACTTTTTTCTTTGTCATGCCTTTTAATTGTCCGTAAAAAAGTGCTTGTTCTTTAACTGTTAGTTTTGTTAATAAACTTCTTTCTTCGGTTAAAAATCCTATTTTATCTGTAACTGTATAATCTATTGGTTTACCATTTAGTGTAATTTCTCCATTTGTTTTATCTAATAAACCTGTAATCATTCTAAATGTTGTAGTTTTTCCAGCGCCATTTATGCCTAATAATCCAAATATTTCTCCTTCGTTTATGCTAAAATTAAGGTTTTTTACAGCTAGAAAATCGCCATAATACTTTGTAACATTTTCTACTTTTAACATTTTTACACCTCTTTGTCTCTAATTAAATAATACAATATTATACATGTTGATTCAAGAAAAAAAACATTAATCACTTTTTTTTAATATTTTATTTTTAATGTTATTAACATATGTTTCCCCAAACACATCGTATAATAGTTTCGTTTTGTAAGCTACTACTATATATGTAATTGCGCCTGTAAATGCATACACCAAACATGTCAACAAAATGTTAAGTGTTCCATTACTATTTATTGGCATTATTTGATTTACTACTAATAGCGCTAACAACATTACTATTAATGCTACCATTTCTTTTTTTATTATACTAATAATTGGTTTATATGTGAAAGTTAATTCACGTTTTAAACAAGATAGTGCTAAGAAAAATGATAAAGAATAACCTAATAATGTTGCCGCAATCGCACCATAATAAGCTGGAATCCCAATATTGTGGAATAATATCATTAACGGAATATCTAGTACTGCATTAGCCACAAATCCTAGTATTGTATTTAAGTAAACTATTTTGAACATATTCAAACTTTGTAAAGTCATATTAATTGTCATATGTAAACTTGCTGCAAACGCGGCGTAAACTAGCACTTGTAATATTGCTCCACCATAATCGCTATTTCCATAAAACAATGTGTATACGGGCTCTGATAATATTGACAATCCAACCGCCATTGGTAGTGCTGTTACTATTATTATTCCTATTGCCTGTATGAATTTTTTATTTAATTCTCTTACGTTTCCTTTCACATAATAACTAACCATATGAGGGATTAGACTTACTCCTAGTCCGATTGAAACAGAATTTATTATCATGCAGATTTTTGTTCCCCATGTTGCAATAATACTCGAAATAATTTCACTTTCTTCTGCTGTATATCCAAGAAAATATAGACCTCTTATAATTAATGACATATCAGTCAAACTATATATATCTGTCGCTACACTAACAATAATTAGTGGAATAGCATAAAAGATTATTTTTTTAATTATCTCTTTATCTTCAACTTTTGGTTCATCTTTTTTTCTAACTTTTGTAAATAATTTTGAGTTTTTCTTGATTTTTATTTTTAAATATATATATGCTGCAAGCCCACCGAAAAAGGCACCCGAAATTGCAATTGCCACTCCTGTACTTACACTTTTATTTAATACGTTTATAGTAATATATGAACCCATTAGAATTATTGCAATTCTAACAATTTGTTCTATTACTTGGCTAGTTGAAGAAGGCGCGATAAACTTATGTCCTTGTAAATAACCTTTTGTTGCTGATAAAAATGGAATAACTAACAAACAAAACGATACACTTCTAATGCAAAAGCCAATATCTTTTATTGTATTTCCACCTTCAATATCTCCTATAATTAAAACAGCAAATTCTTCTGCAAAGACAAATACTAGAAAAAACGCAATAGATGCAATTACTGTCATTACGTTTCTACATATTTTATATGCTCGTTCTTTAGTTGCGTACATCTCAAGTGCATTATATTCGCTTATTATTTTACTTATTGCTACAGGTAAGCCTGCAGTAGAAATATTTAAAAATAAATTGTAAACATTGTAAGCATATGAATATAATGCTCCGCCATCTTCTCCAATTATGTTGTAAAAAGGAATAACATATAAAGCTCCTAATACTTTAATTAGTATTATTGCAAATGTTGCTATAAATGTTCCTTCTACAAATGAATTTTTTTTCATACTGCATAACTCCTTAATTTTCATCATACACTACCATAGCTGTAAAACAATAGATTTGTTCGTCACTAAACAAAGCCACTGATACTTGAAACTTTATATCTATTATATCACCATTTAATGTACTTAAAAAATCATTTAAGCTAGTTTCTAAATCTTTTTCATGATTTTCGTCAATTATTTTTACTTTATACATTTTAACCACCTACATTTAATTTATCACTATGTATGTGGTTTTTTTGTCTAAAATTGTTTTATGTAATAATCTTTTTTTGGTTCTCCATTAAAATCGTTGTATTTGATTAATGCTTTAAACTCTATGTTTTCTTCATCCTCTATAAAACCTATTAATTGAATGCCTTTTACTTTTCTATCGTTTTTTGATATATCTATTTTGTCTTCAAATATTCCTGATGAGGGATAAATATCTTCTGTCTTTTTATTGTGTATAACTATTACTTCTATTTCATACATATCAGTTTTTACATTGTCAAGCGTTAATACATACATTGACTCTTTTTCATTTATCTGTTCTATTTCTATTTCTAAATCATAATTATTTTGCTCTATAAAATTAGTTGTATTTTCTAATTCATCAATGTATTTTTCATATATTTTATATTCATTTGTGACTTTGTTATTGTCACATCCAGCTATTATTAGAATTGCGACCACTATTATTATTTTTTTCATATTTTTATTATATAGTAATGTGAATCAAAAGAAAAGGTTATTATTTGTTATAATGCAAAATAAAAGTAAACAATTTATAATTTTATGTTTACTTTTATTAATTAAAAAATTATTTTTTAGCACTTTCTTTTTTTAGCTTTTTGTTAATCTCTGTAGTATTTCTGCAGATTACTAGAATTACTAACGAAAATTCAAACATTAATCTTAGAACTAAGTTACCAATTATTAAATATGATAAAAATGCAATGAAATTAGAACCTATTAATGCGAATGATGATAGTGTTACATATATCGCTAGTATTAAGTATACAACTTTTAATAGTACTTCTGCAAACATAGATTTAAAACTTAAAAAATCATATAGCCAATTTACAAAGCCTTTATATTTTCCCTCATTTGATTTGTTTAAGAATACTAAATATACTACGATGCCTCCTATTAAAGCTGCTACTGCACTTACTAACATCCAAGTTCCAGCTGAACTTGAAGATGTTGTTACGTTATAACCAAAATCATATGCTCTGTATGAGTTCATATATATCCTCCTCTCAAATATATAATACCATATTTATAAGTTTAGGTGTATTATTTTATTACTAAGTTTACTATTTTGTTTGGAATTATGATTTCTTTAACGATTGTTTTGTTTTCAATATATTTTTTTACGTTTTCTTCTTCTAAAGCTTTTGCTTTAATTTTTTCATTAGTATCGCTTTCCTCTACTTCAATTGTGGCCCTTACTTTTCCGTTTATTTGAACTGCTATTTTTCTCTTTTCTTCTTTTGTTTTATCTTCATCATATGTTGGCCAGTTTTCATATGCAATAGTATTTGTATTTCCTAACATATTCCATAGTTCTTCTCCTAAATGTGGACATACAGGACTTATAAGTTTTACAAAACCTTTTGCATATTCTAATGGTAATTCATTTTCTTTATAAACCGAATTTATAAATATCATCATTTGTGAAATTGCTGTATTAAAGTTTAATGTTTCATAATCATTTGTAACTTTTTTAACTGTTTGGTGATAGATTTTTTCTAATGCTTTGTTTTCTTGCTCCGTTATTTTGTTTTCTTCAAATAATCTATATATTCTATCAATAAACTTTTTAGCGCCATCTATTCCAGTTTTACTCCAAGGTTTATCAGCATCAAGCGGTCCCATAAACATTTCGTATAATCTTAAAGCATCTGCCCCATGGCTTTCTACTATATCGCTCGGATTTACTACGTATTCTGGATACCTTTTTCCCATTTTTATTCCATTTTCACCTAAAATCATTCCTTGATGGATTAATTTTTGAAACGGTTCTTTTACTGGAACTAAACCTTTATCATATAGATAATTGTTCCAAAATCTAGAGTAAAGTAGATGCCCTGTTGTGTGTTCTGGTCCACCTATATATAAATCTACTGGCAACCAATGTTTCATTAATTCGTAATTTGCAAACTCTTTTTCATTATGCGCATCTATGTATCTTAAGAAGTACCATGAGCTTCCTGCAGATCCTGGCATTGTAGAAGTTTCTCTTGTCCCTTTTTTACCATTTATTATTACATCTTTCCATTCAGTAGCATTTTCTAATGGAGATTTTCCATTTTTACTTTTATAGTCTTCTAATTTTGGTAAAATGAGCGGTAATTCTTCGTCTTTAAGTGTTTGCATAGTTCCATCTTCCATGTGAATTATTGGAATGGGCTCTCCCCAGTAACGTTGTCTTGCAAATATCCACTCTCTAAGTTTATAATTAACTTTTTTGTATCCACATTTGTTTTTTTCTAACCATTCTAACATTTTCTCTATTGCTTCTTTTTTGTCTAAACCATTTAAAAAGTCAGAGTTGATATGTATTCCATCTTGTGTGTATGGTTCCTTTTCAATATCTCCACCTTCTAAAACCTCAATGATTTCTATTCCAAATTTTTTTGCAAAATCATAGTCTCTGTCATCGTGTGCAGGAACCGCCATAATTGCACCAGTCCCATATGTTACTAAAACGTAATCGCTTATCCATATTGGTATAAGTTTTTTGTTAACTGGATTTATTGCATAACTTCCAACAAATACTCCTGTTTTTTCTTTATTTAATTCTGTACGTTCAAGTTCTGATTTACTCATACAGATTTTTTTATATTCATCAACCTGTTTTCTCTTGTCATCTGTTGTTATTTTTTCAACGAGTGGATGTTCTGGTGCAAGTACACAATAAGTCGCACCAAATAATGTGTCACATCTTGTAGTAAACACATCAAATGTTTCATCATAACCATCTATTTTAAATGTTACTATGGCTCCTGTAGACTTGCCTATCCAATTTTTTTGTGCTTCTTTTGTCGAAATCGGCCAATCTATATCATCTAAGCCATTAATTAATTTATCAGCATACTTTGGTATATCCATAACCCATTGTTTCATATTTTTTCTTATAACTGGATATCCGCCTCTTTCACTTTTTCCATCAACAACTTCATCATTTGATAAAACTGTCCCTAATTCCTCACACCAGTTTACTGGCATATCAGTGTACTTTGCTAATCCGTCTTCATATAATTTTTTAAATATCCATTGAGTCCACTTATAATATTGTGGATCACTTGTTGATATCTCTTTACTCCAATCGTATGAAAACCCTAAACTTTTTAGTTGTTGTTTAAATGTATTAATATTTCTTTGAGTAAATCCATCCGGATGATTTCCAGTACTAATTGCATATTGTTCAGCAGGCAAACCAAATGCATCCCACCCCATTGGGTGTAAAACATTATATCCTTGCATTCTTTTCATTCTTGCTACTATGTCAGTTGCCGTATACCCTTCTGGATGCCCCGCATGTAAACCTACTCCTGATGGATAAGGAAACATGTCTAAAGCATAAAACTTTGGTTTACTAAAATCATAAACGTTTGTCTTAAATGTTTCATTTTTTTCCCAATAATTTTGCCATTTTTTTTCTACTTCTCTAAAATCATACATCTTTTGTACTTCCCTTCTTTTGATAATGTCTTCCTACGATTTCATATAATGAATAAGTTAATATTATCAGTAATATGAAACCAATTGCTAAACTTAAAATATAGTTTTCTACATAAAACACTGCTGTAAATGCAAAAGCAACTATCGTTGAATTGACAATAGAAATTGTAAACAATAAGTTTTTATATTTTATTTTTCGTATATCCAAATTGTATCTTTTAATTAATAATTTTACTTCCATTATTTCCTTTTGTTTGTTTTTTACTTTTCTTCTGCTAAACATAATTGAATAAAATATAAATACTAGCAAAAACGCAAGTATAAATACCATTAAATATCTAATTATCATTTGCATATTATTACTCCTTTAAAATAAAAACTTTATAATTTAAGGACGAATTTACTCCGCGGTACCACCTTAATTCATAAAGTTTATGCTACTTATTTAGTTAACGCCTATATTACGATTTTCCTTAAAAGCAAGTTCACATATTGCACCTTTATTAGTTTTCACCAACCACTAATTCTCTATAAAGATTTAATACGCTACTACTCTTTCAAATAGAACTTAAGTGTATTATATAATTTTATGATTAAATTAGCAAGTATTTTTTATATTTCAGCAATATATTCTAATAATTTTATAAACATTTTGACAAATAGTGATTTTAATCCATCTTTTCTTAGTTTTCTTATTTCAATACGCTTTTTTCTAATGCTCATATCACTATATATTATATCCGCTATTTTTTCCTTAAGTTTTGTTTCAATGTTTAAGTCCGATATAATCGAATCAATTTCTTCATTGATTAGTCTTACCGCATCTATTTCAATGTCTTTTCCAGCGCAATTAATCGTAAGTTGCTGTATTGTAGGAACATCTTTTACTTCAATTATAAAATCAGCATCATCTATGTATTTTTCAAACTCAACTTCGTGTCTACCGACATTTACTTTTACATCCTCTGCATATTTAGTATTTCTAAAGCGTATCTTATAATCTCTTTTATCTGGTATTAATCCACTTTTTCCATCTATTGGTCTTATAATTAATGTGTAATTGTTTTCACGATAATTATAGTCAATATTTGTTATTATATAATATCCTTCTTCATATAAGTCACTGACACCATCATCCTCATATAGCCTATATGCATTACTTCTTCCAGGAAATACTTGAATTTCTAGTTTTCTAGGTGGTCTTGAATCATTTAAATGATCTGGATCTAATATTGCCATAGGGATTATTGAGCCACTTTTTGCAAATACGGGATAATCTTCATCTTTAAAAAATGTTACATACCTTTTTCCGCCAGGAAATTTTTTTCCTGTTTTAAAGTCATACCACATGCCATTTGGTAAAAATAATCTGTGTACAACTCTTTTCATAACAGAATCTTTTGGTTCTGTTATCGGCGAAACAAATAATTCTGAGCCAAAGAAGTATTCATTTTTATATATTGGTTCATCATATAATTCTGGGTATTTGTAATATAAGGGTTGAATTAATGGTGAGCCAGTTTTACTATATTTATATGCTTCTGTATATAAGTATGGTATTAATCTATATCTTACATTCATGTAATCCTTAACAATTTTTTGAGTTTTCACGTCCCATTTCCATGGTTCTCTTTTGTAATATCTTCCAATATCAGAAGCAAACCTAAATATTGGACTATATGTGCCTAATTGTACATATCTTGCATACAATTCTTCATCTTCTGTTCCGTTTTTATATCCACCTATGTCATGACTCCACCATGATACGCCAATATTTGAGGCTGTAGAATTAAAATGTGGCAATAATTTCAGTGTTTTCCAGCTAACTAATGTGTCTCCTGAATATAACACTGGATATCTATGGGCAGCAATACCAGGATTTCTTGACAATATTAACGCTCTTCTAGATGTGTTATATTTTGTGAACATAAATGAATAATGATTTATCATGAATAGACTTATTTTGTCTTTTGTTTCTTCATCTAGCCACAACAAATCCACGCCTAATTCATTCAACGGCTGTATTAACTTATCAAAATATAGTTTTACTAGTTTGTCATTATACACATTTATTGGTATTACTTCATTTTTTGTCAGATTTAATTCTTTAGCTATTTCTAGATATTTGCTTTCTCTAGGATTTATTCCATCTTTTGTGTTTATATTTACACCGGAAAATATATTTTCTCTATGTAATTTTTCCATTAAATCTTTTGGATTTGGTATTAACTCGTCATCAAATGTAAAAGCGGTATTTATTGTATTCCCTTTTTCATCTTTAGTTTTATGCCAGTGTGGACCAAGTATTACTGATGAAATTGGCATGCTGTTCTTATTAAACTTTTGTACCAAATCTAATATGTCTTGTGTTTTATATATATCGTTTTTATTCCACCATATACCTAAAGCATATCTTGGTATTAATGTAGGATACCCTGTTAATTCAAAATAACTTTGTAATGCCAAGCCAAAATCTTTTCTATAAATAAACAAGTATATATCCAGTCCATCAGATGGATTTTTCTTTACTGAACCATCACTTATAAACACAGGTCTACAACTATCGTCGATTGATGCAAAACCATCAGTTGAATATAGCCCTTTTGATAACTTTAAGTGTCCTTTTTCAGTGTCTAAGCTGTATGCTGTACCTTTAAAGTTTCTCACCTCTGGATGATTTACATACCAAACTTTGTCTGTATTTACTAGACTTACTCTCAAATTAGCATCTGGCATCAATTTAGAGGCAACAAAGGGCTTTTCTTTTGCATATTCTATAACAAAGTAATTATTTACTATATTTAAAAATTTATCGTCCTGTTTTACAGCAAATTTTGGAACTTTTTCAAATTTTCTATTTAATGCTAATAGTGTAGGATAATCATTAAATTTCCCATTTTCATTGTATTCAAATCGTACTAGGACATCAGAAAGAATAGTAATTCTATATTTATTACCTTTAAATACGCTCTCAGGGTTAGCTATTCCTTTTCCTATATCAACAAAACATTTGTTATTTTTTCCTTCCATTTGTGTCCCTTCTATTCTTAATATATTTTATCATATTAAAAATAAATTAACAATTAGTTTTATAACCATTTTCTCCTTCTTGATATCCTATAAATGAATTTATTAATAATGAAATAGTTCCTATATATAAAATTACTTTTAAATCCAGATCTATAATTACGTAAAATATTAAAATTAATATTTTGAATAAACTGTAAACAAGTTCAATAAATAATATATATGAAATATTGTTATAGTTTTTTTGAAAACTATAAGTATTTCTCAAAATTATTGTATCTAATGCAGACTTGCTTATCCCTTCAAGAAATATTATCACAAGCATTAAACCACTAGAGTGTATGTTTAATTTAATTAATAATGTTATAAATAAAATAATTAGCATGGGTTTTAAATAACTTTTTTTATTTTTATCCATGAGTTTAGATAATAAAAAAATATATATTATACTTGATACTCCTATTATTACGTTATTTATTGCAATGTATTTTAATTCGTCTTTTATATTTATGTATATATAAAGCGGAAATAATGTTACTGTAAAAAACTTTAGTTGTTCAAAAAAAAGAAATATATAGTTTTTAACTGGAAAGCTTTTTATTATTTTTTTTAATTGAAGTTTTGTTTTTTTTTCCTTTAATTGTATTTTAAAAAGAGGTATTAAACTTATTAAAGATAGTATCAATATAATTATTGATAACGTAAAATAACCAAATCTTTCTAGTATTAGCGCACCTATATAACTCGCTGGTAACGATCCGAGTATTCCAAATATCATGTATAAACTTACATTGTCTGTTGTTTTTTTCTCTTTTATTATAGATATTCCATATACATGTCTTCCCAACCAATATGTTGTTAAATATAGTCCATTTAATATTGCAAATATTATTAATGTCTCTATAGATTGAGATAAGCAATTTATATACAAGTACGTAATACTAAATATTATTGAACTTACTATCATTAATTTTTTAAATGTTATTTTTTTTCCTAAATACGCGCTTGGAATGTTGCACAAAAAAATTGTGCTAAATTGCACTAAATAAAAAATCAAAATGTGTTTTAAACTAAAACCCATCTGAAAAAGAAGTAATGGTATAAACACTTCTATTAATAATTTTGTAAAACTTGTAATTGTTACAAATATATTATATTTTTTTAAATTGGTCATATTTTTATTATGCTTCTTTTAATATGTGATATTCAAAATCTATTTGCGTTTTTAATTTTATTAGTTCTTTCTCTATAGCTAATATTTTTATTTTTTCTATAGTTACTCCCTTTTGCAATACATATATTGCTTCTTCTGTAAATCCTTTTTCATTTAATAATTCTGTATAATCTTCTATAAAGTTATTGTATATTTTATTTGTTGTATCACCTTTAACAATAAATTCTTGATCTATACTTTTAAAATTTATTGGCTTTATACTTAATATAGTTATTTCATCATT
Source organism: uncultured Bacilli bacterium (assembly GCA_944350335.1). Lineage (GTDB taxonomy): Bacteria > Bacillota_I > Bacilli_A > RF39 > UBA660 > CALVVN01. The sequence continues at coordinate 18,703 of CALVOQ010000006.1, read as the reverse complement.
ATTTAATAGAGTTGGTATTTTTTTGCTATTTAAATTTTTAAATGTTAAAATATATACGTTTTGACTATATATACTGTGTTGTTGATAACTTACAGTAATTACATCTTCTTGTTTACTTATATTTATTATAATCAAAGACAAAATAAAATAAGTTAATATAAACAGTGCCTTTTTCACTATACCACCTATTTCTATTTTTAACTTATTTTAATATATTTTGTTGGTATTTATTGGTAAAGACGAAAAATTCTTCACGTGTTTGCTTTTTTTATACCTGTATCATTTGTCCAATCTTTTGTCGCAACATATATTGGATCCACATTAGGATCATATCTATTTTCTTCAATATACCCCAATTTTTTTGAATATTGTTCATCAATTACCAACATCAATGATGTATCAATTACACTTTGATTATATACTATCCATGTATGACTACCATCAGGACAATTTTCAGTCCCCGCTAATATTGGCAAAACACCCCCGCAAATAAAACAATTATCAAAAGAATAACTTAATTGTTTAGCTGCTACTGTACAATATCCAATATTTGCGCCATCTTTAAAAACATCATCAAAACTTGAAATACCCCTTATATTTTGATTTTTTATCATTTCCCAAAACTCATTTGGAAAACCATAAACTTTTCCTTCTTTCATACCACTAATAACAATGTTTCTAAATTCTTCGTTATTGTAAAGTAAATTTTTCAATAAATCATAACATTTGTAACTAGATTTTTCCTCGTTAATCACAGTTTCTATTATATTGGTCATTCTTCTATTTCTCCTTATTACTTATAATACAAATTTATACATGAAAACAAAATATTTTTGATTTGATTAGTCAACTCTTAAAGCTTCTACTGGATCTTTTTTACTAGCTATTTTAGAAGGAATTAATCCAGCAATTATTGTAAGTAAAGTACTTATAACAACCAAGAATATCGCGCCTTCTATTGGTAAAACAGAAAGTGTAGAAATATCTGTCAAAGTTTTTATTATTATGTTTATAGGAATATTTAAAATAATTGTTACTATTATACCTATTAGTCCTGCAATTAAACCAACGATGAACGTTTCCGCATTAAATACCCTTGATATATCTTTTTTACTAGCACCAATACTTCTTAAAATACCAATTTCTTTAGTCCTTTCTAACACCGAAATGTAAGTAATAATACCTATCATTATTGAAGAAACTACTAAAGATATACTAACAAAAGCAATTAAGACATAACTGACAACATTAACAATAGTAGTTACACCGCTCATCATAACTCCAACAATATCGCTATAATTGATCACATTTTCTTCATTACCTTTTTCGCTTTGATTATCATTGTATTCGTCTATAATATTAATTATTTGATCTTTTGCATCAAAATTCTTTGGGAAAATATTTATTGAAGATGGTTTTTCTAAATCAATAATACCTATCTTATCTAAAACTTCTTCATATGTAACACCCATCTGACTTTTAAAGTTTTCTATCACTTCTGCCATATCAGTGGGGCTTAAACTTTGCAAATATGCTAACTCTTGTGGGGTCAAAGAATTAATATCAAACTCTTCATTACTAAACTCCCTACCTGTAAAAACGTTAATTTCGGGATTACTTTTTTGCTCCACTGCTATTTGTGAAGCATTTATCTTATTTATTACATACTCTTTTAAATCTTTTAAATATAATATACCACCTGAAGTTTGGCCTAACAAAGCATCATCAGAAGGTTTAATTACACCTGTTATAACTAACTCTTCAGCATTTTCTAATTTACTTTTAATGTATTCACTATTATTACTTTTATCTATCCATATACCATTTTCTTTTTCAAAATAGTCAGAGTTTAATAAAAACTTAAACTTCATTCCTACAAAATCTTCAATTTCATATTCAGTTTCTTCCACTTTAAATTCTTCACCATTTAATAATTTATCATACATTTCTTCTAACTCTGAACTATCTTTTATACCCAAACTATATAGAGTATAATCAGTAATTCTATTGTTTTCATCCACCAACAAAACAACTTCATTATATTTTTGTGGCCAAGTACCAGCAATTAAATTATACATTTGTTCATTCATTTCATCATTGTCAAACATTTCAGAAAAAACATTCATTGACATATAAGAAACACTCATATTATTCATATCTATTTTTGATAAAACTTCACTAGGGTTTACTCTAACTACATTATCACTATCATCTTTATATATTTGCAAATCCAAATTATACGAATAACTTATAGCAGATGAATAATCTTTTAAATTAGATTCATCTCTTTCAATATATTCTTTGAACGCTTCTAAATTGTTGCTTTGAACTTTTGCAGACATTGTACTCATCATATTTGTCATTATATTATTTGAATATATAGCGTCTTCTTCATAATCTTCATCAGAAAAATCTTGTTGCAACGAAGACATAAAATCAGCGATTTCTATAGTTTCTTCTTCTATAATAATAGGATAACTAGCCAAAGTTTCTTCTTCAACATTATTAATATATTCTTGCACTCCATTAGACAAAGACATTATTAAAGCAATTCCTATTATACCAATTGAACCAGCAAAAGCAGTAAGTATTGTTCTACCTTTTTTAGTCATCAAATTATTCATACTTAAACTTAATGCTGTTGTAAACGACATAAAAGTTTTTTTATTAATTATTTTAGCGTTTTTATTCTCTTTAAAATTACATGGATTAGAATCATTTATTACTTTTCCATCTAATAAATTAACTATTCTACTAGAATATGCCTGTGCCAATTCTGAATTATGTGTAACCATAATTATTAAGCGGTCATTAGATATCTTTTTAAGTATTTCCATAATTTGCTTACTAGTTTTGGTGTCTAATGCTCCGGTTGGTTCATCTGCAAGTAAAATATCTGGGTCATTTATTAAAGCTCTTGCAATAGCAACTCGTTGCATTTGTCCACCACTTAACTGGTTAGGCTTTTTATGTATATGATCTTTTAAGCCGACTTCTTCTAAAACTTCTATTGCTTTTTTTCTTCTAGTTTTTTTATCTACTCCAGACAAAGTTAAAGCCAATTCCACATTTGATAGTACACTTTGATGCGTAATTAAATTATAATTTTGAAATACAAAGCCAATACGATGGTTCCTATAAGTATCCCAATCCCTATCTTTATATTTCTTTGTACTAATACCATCTATTATAAGGTCTCCACTAGTATATTGATCCAAACCTCCAATTATGTTTAAAAGCGTAGTTTTTCCACTTCCACTAGGACCTAATATACTTACAAACTCACTTTTTCTAAACTGAATATTTACTTTATCAAGTGCTTTTTGCTCAAAAGCATCTGTAACATATACTTTACTTATATTTTTTAGTTCTAACATTTGTCCTCCACATTTAATTATAGTTATAATTATCTAATATAATACTCCTTATTTATTATTAACAGTTTCTTCGCAAACCAAATGATTTTTATTTTCATATTTTGTATGTAATAATTCTTCTGATTTATCGCTTAATGGTTTTATCAAATATTCATTATACAACTTTTGTACATCTACATTTTCATAACTGGCTTTTACTGACATACTTTCATCATTTTTATATAATGATTCAATTCTCTTATCTCTTATTTCTCCAAGCTTACTTATAGCTTTTAATGGTTGACCACCGCCACCAATACACCCACCCGGGCAATTCATAACTTCAACAAAATGATAAGTCTTATCATTATTTTTCATATTTTTTAAAAATCGCTCTAAAGAAGGCATACTATAGATAACTGCTAAATTATATACATTTCCACCAACTCTAATACTAACTTCCTTAAAGTCTTCTTGCCCATGTAATGTTTTCAACTTATCAAGAATTTCTTGAGATATTTTTTCTCCAGTTGCAAAATAATTTAAAGTCCTTATAGCAGATTCCATAACTCCACCACTATTTCCAAAGATTACTCCACCACCAGAACCTTTTTTCATAATTTTATCAAAATGACTATCACCTAAATTAGAAAAATCAATGTCTTTTTCTCTCATATATATAGCTAATTCGCTAGTAGTAATTACAAAGTCAATATCCTTTAATTCTGGCCTACTCGCTTCCATTTTCTTTGCAGTGCAAGGTGTTATTGCAACAACAACAATATTACTTTCTTTAATACCATTAAGTCTAGAAAAATACTTCTTTATCAAAGTACTATGAATCGCAATAGGACTCTTAGTTGATGATAAATTATTAATAAGTTCTGGATGAAATATTTCAACGTATTTTACCCAAGACGGACAACAACTAGTAAACATCGGAAGGACTCCATTATTTTTAACTCTATCAAGAAGTTCACTAGCTTCTTCCATAATTGTCATATCCGCGCCAAAAGTAACATCAAAGACATATTTAAATCCCAATTTTCTTAAAGCACTTACCATTTTCCCTTCAACAAATGTTCCAGAATCTAATCCGAATTCTTCGCCTAAACTCACCCTTACAGCAGGCGCGGTTATAGCAATAACAACTTTTTTGTCATCGTTTATAAGTTTATCTACTTCTTTATAATTATATTTAGGAACTAGTGCCCCTGCTGGACACCCCAAAACACACTGGCCACAATTTATACAAATAATTTCATTGGTCTTATCAAAATCATACTTAATTCCAACCTTATTTTCACAAGTATCTTTACATTGCCCACAGTTTATACATTTTTCATTAATTCTATAAATTGCTGGATTATCTTCACTAACTTTAACCCTTTTATCTATTATATTTTCTTCATAATATTCAAATTGACTCGCATTAACACCACATACTGGACAAACAAAAGTTAATGGTAAACTATCCGCTTCATGAATATAACCACATAACGTACAACGATATTTATTCATCTTATCACCTATTACATTTTATCATAAAATAAAAGTAAAGAAAAATGAAAATTAGCATATTATAACATATAAGTAAGTATTGACAACGTATGACTAATATCATAAAATATACATACATGGACCCGTAGCCAAGAGGCTAAGGCATGGGACTGCAACTCCCCGATCGCCGGTTCAACTCCGGCCGGGTCCTCCAACAAAAAAACAAGGAACTCGTTAACGAATTCCTTTTTTATTTTAAAGATTCTTTTTCCTCAATATACTTAAAAAGTTTTTTTTGGTTTTTAATAATTTCATCCATCTGGTTATGGAGTTCTTCTAAAATTAGTTCACTTTTCAAATCTGTTAAATAGTCATTTTCATTTCTCATGCTATCTTTTTTAGATTGTCTATTTTGACTCATCATAATAAAAGGCGCTTGCAACGCTGAAATACAAGATAATAACAAATTAAGTAAAATAAAAGGATATGGATCTACAGGATTTTTAATAATTATAAAAGTATTTAAAACTATCCAAAAAAGAATAAAAGATGCAAAACAAATTATAAATACCCAACTACCTGCAAGTGCAGTTATCTTATCGGCAATCTTTTCACTAAAAGTTAAATTATCATTTTTTTCTAAATTAATGCTAATTGGATTGTCTATAAGCATTTCCATCAATTCATCATGCTCTTCATCAGTTAAATTAGTACCAACTAAAGCTTTTACCAACTCTTTTCTTGTTTTAGGTTTTTCCATAATTTAATCCTCATTTCAACTTAACATTAAAACTCTTGTTTCTAACTGTGATATTCAATATTATATTTGTTGCACCAGTAACTTCTAAAGGTACTTCTGCATAAACTTCTCTTCCATTCAAATATTCATATTCAAACGTTTCAATATTAGTAATCTTAGTAACACCATTTATAGTATAAACTAATTTACCAAACATATTAATTAAATCTTCATTACTTTTTAAATATTTATTAATATATAATTCCACATTGTTATCAAAATCAACTTCCAATTTCATAATAGTTTTAGGTATTTTTCCAACAATATCAGGTTTCAATACCTTTTCACCTATATAACACTTTCCAACTACACAATATTCGTAATTGATTGTATAAGAACTTTTAAACTCATACGACAAAACAATTGCACTCATGTCTATCAAAGTCGTTGACTTTAAATCAATTAAATTCCCTAAATTAATCTCATGAATATCATCATCCTTTTGATAATAAATAGGTCTAATAATTACATCTCTATGATTAGATTTAATTTCGCCACCAGCATAATTTACATCGCTTCTCATCCTAAAAATATAAGAATCACTAACCTTATCTTTAGGAATCTCATAAATCAAAATATAAACTTTTTCTTCGCCAGGATATAAAGTTTGTTTATAATACCCCTCTCCAAAATCTATAAAATAATTATTTTTAGAAAAACTAACAGGATATTCTTCACCTTCAACAATTAATTTTAAATCTTCAGTTTCTAATACTTTTCTTTCATCTGTGTCGTTATTCATACTTATTTCAACAATAACATATTCTTTATCTTCATTTATATAATTTCCGACATAATCTACATTACTAGCATAAGATGATAAAACTTTAAAATTAACTCCATCAATACTAAATAATTCAGTTTCATTAAATTTTTTATTATAAACTTCAAAATTAAGATAAATTGCAAAACCAAAAGACGCAAGCAATAATAAACATATAACGCCAAAGAAAAACTTATTTTCTAATGCATAATATTTAAACTCTCTAAAAGTTCTTCTAGCTTTTCTCTTTATTTTATAATTATCTTTACCAAAACTAATTTCAACTTCTTCATCATCAGGCGCCTCAATATCTAGTTCTTCCATATCTTTTCGAAAATCAAATTTCTTTATATCAAAGCCAATCCCACGAATAAACATCATTATTAGAAAGAAATATTGTGGTAAATTAGCTATGAGAATAATATCTCTATAAGTACGAAGTACTCTTTCATCTACAACATCGTTTTCAATGATAGACAAAAAGCCAAAATAAATTATAAATACAATAAAAAGTAACAAATAAAAGCAACACATATAAACATACAGCGCTCTTTTTTTGTCCTTCCATTTTAGCAAAATATAAATAGTCGCACCAAGTAAAATAATAAGTACAATAGCTAAAAATAAATAAAAATTAATTAATGATCCTGCCAAATTATCAACATAAGAATAATAACCATTTGATACATAACCATTAAAAAAGTTTAATAAAGCAGTTGATTTATAAGCAACATATAGTAAAAATGCAAATATAAACAAATGAATTAATCTAAAATGTTTTATCAAAAATGCATAAGGTTTTCTTATAATCACACTTAACAACTCCTTTATTATATAATTTAATTATAAAATAATATCAAATGTTTTACAATAAAAAAACCTAATTACTAGGTTAATCTTTGTAAAAAATCATTTGTCCAGGAAGCAAATAGATACTTTTATTTTGTTTAATAACATCATTTTCACTAACATTAAAGATTTTACTTACCACTGCGAGTGTGTCATCATCTTTTGTAATATAAAACTGAACACCTTTTTTAGGAATTAATAAAACTTGATTTGGATAAATATACTCATCCATTTTTAAACCATTTAATTCGGCAAGTAATTTCGGATTGACATTAAACCTTCTACTAATTTTATATAAAGTATCTCCTTCAGATACCACATAAACACTATAATAAGGAGTTTCAATCATTTCCCTATTAACATTTAATAACATAAAAATCACCTAATATAATATATGATTTTTATATTAAAGTGATTTTATTTATTATAAATAAATATTCTATTACTATCATTAAAATTTAACTCAAAATAATGTAAAACTAATTCACTACCTGATAATGGATTAAATCTATACAAATTATCTTTATAAATATAATATACATCGTTATTATAAATGTAAGAAACATTAAAATCTTCATTATCAATAAATCTAGTTAATATATTTTCATTATAAGTATAAAAATAACTATTATTAAGCACAACTAAATTATTATATTGTAAGTCAAAATACATAACTTTATCTTTTTTATATTCATTAAGTTCTGCACCTACTTTTTTACCATTTTCATATTTTATATAACCAGTTTCTTTGCTTCCAATTAATTCTATACGACCATTTTTCATGTTTATTTCATATAGATTTTCATTCTTATTATCAAATAAGTATATATTTTTCTTATGAGTTCCAGAAATATAAGAATCATAACTTATTTCATAATCTGTTTCAAAAATCTTATAATTTCCATCAGTAATATCTAATAAAATGAACTTAGTAAAAAACAAGTCTTCGTCATAATTTGGAAAAAACAACTTATTTTCGTGTAAATAACTCAAATTATTGCTATACCTATCAGTTTCAAAAATATCTAAAGTTTTAACGCCATCGCCATTGAGCAAATAAAATCCATTATATTTCCAAACTGCAATATAAGTATTATCATCCAAATTATCGGAAAAATAAAACTCATCTTCCACATCTCTTTCATTCGAAATAGTTAAATTTAAACTATCTAAATAACCAAGAACATCTTCATCAGATATCATAGAAAAATGAATTAACTCTTTTTCGCTATTATAACATAGTGGATAACTTTCTAATCCGTTTAAAATAGGATTTAAACAATCGTAATTTTCTCCGTCAAACAAATTAACACTTTCAAGTAACTTTTTAGTTAGTTTTCTATTATTAAACACTAAAAAATTAACAACAAAGTCATCTTTGCTAATTTCAAAATAATACTTACCATCTTCATACTTTTCTAAAATACTATAACCATCCAAATCATATTTAATACTATAAACAGATAAATAGAATTTTAATAAAAGAACTATAACCAAAACTAATAAAACACAAAAAGCGATTTTCTTTATCATATTATACAAAAAAATTAATGAATATTATTCATTAATTACTCCATTATCAACTAAAAACTGTATTAACTCTGATTCTTCAACATATCCACTGATGTAATCAATTAATACACCATGATAAGTTAACATTGTGTATGGAGTTCCTCTAAAAGTATCTGAAATATCATAAGTACCACTTAAAGTTGAATAATCAGCATTAGATAATTCATCAGTATGGAACCAATATACATTTAAATCTTCATATTGACTTTCTACACTCTCAACTACTGGTTGATACATTTCACAATAAGGACAAGCTGTTTGTGCAATAACAGCAATAGTATATTCTTCTTTCAAGCTATCGTTTACCCATTCAGACACACTATCAGTTGAACTCATAGTATTATTTCCACTATCTGTTTCTAATAAAAATGATAATCCAACAAAAGCAGCTAATAAAACTATCACAATAATAACTACTTTATACTTTTCCCAAAAATTCTTCATACTTCACCTCACAATGATATTTTAATACAATATGAGACAAAATACAAGTTATTTATTTGCATAAAGCCTATATTCTATAACTGATAAACCAGCCAATAATAAGTATAAAATCGGTTTAACAATACGACTAATCCAAAAAATACTATCCACAAATAAACTACTTTCATCTACAAAATCATTTAATGAATCACTAATATTTGGCAATATAAAGCTACCAATTAGTCCCAATACAATAATGAAACAATTTTTACTAATTCTAATTTTTACATTACCATTTTTATAATTAATTACTATAATAAATAAATTAAAAGCTAAAAAACAACTTAATATCAAATATAAAAGACCAAACAAATTAGAATTAAAAAATAAATACTTTATAATTTCTATTAAAGTTAAACTAACAAACACCAATAAAATAACAATATAAATTAAAAAGCAAATATTTTTTTTCATAAAAACTCCTAAAAACATTATATCAAACTTTTTTATTTAGTTGCAAAGTTTTAATTGATTAAACAAAACAAACTATGATACAATCAAAATATAGATTGTAGGTGCAAAATGGGTAAAAAGGTTTCTGTTATTAAAATTATTGAAGAGAACGATGATTTAAACATAATTTTGGAAGAATTACAAAAAAAATTAAATTATAATATTAGCATGGATAATTCTAAACAATTAATTCGTTTGCTTTTTAAACTACTTGATACTGAAGTAACAGATTACGTAAAAACTCAAGATGAAAATGTTTTTTCAAACGCCTTAAAAATAATAGCACTACTAGATAAAACAGTTGCATCTAGCACATTTAGTGAAAATGATGCACACTTATACTACTATAAACAAGCTCGCCTAATAATAAAACTAACTGGATTAATTGGCGAGTTTTTAAATGAAGAAATGGAAGATAATTTAAATGAAATAAAAGAAAGACTTAACTTATTAAATTTTAAAAATGAAAAAGAAATAAGTAAAAAATTTAATTCGCAAATAAGTGATTTAGAAAAAGTTTTAGAAGGGAAAAGAGTCTTAAAAATATGTGAGACTGAAAAACAATTAGAACAAGAAAAGCAAAATATTGAAAACGGCAAAATGTTCATGAAATTATTAGAAAAATGCTTTGAATGCATTGAAACAGAAAGTGATGATATCTATTATTATTTACACTTATTAAATGTATTAAAAAGTCAAATTGAAGTGCCAGACATTGATCCAGTTTATTTTGAACAACTAAAAAGTTTGAAAAAGTCAAATAAATCAACTAGGTACAAAATAATTTTATCAGAGATTGAGTACATTATGAAAAACAAACATAAAGTAAACTCTCCAAGTGATACAATAGCTAAATATCAAATAGAAACTGATCTTGCATGTTCAGATATAAGTTCTGCTCAAAGCATACAAATATTAACATATAAGCAAGTTTCACCAATAACTTTTACAATTGATTCAGATAGTTTAGAAACAATTAAAGATGATGCATTATCAATAAAAAGAGAAAAAGATGGATACACTTTAGGTGTTCACATAACAAATGTAGGGAACTTTATATTACCTAATTCACCATTAGACAAAACTATATATAAACGTTTTAGATCCTTATATCTACCGGGCCAAGCAATTCATTTGATTCCCAAAGAAATGTCTAAAGCATACCTATCATTAGAAGCTAAAATGCCTAGAAATGTATTAAGTTTGTATGCTAAAATTAGCAAAAATGGGGAAGTACAATCATACACTTTTTCTAATGAAACAACATCAATAACTCATAATTTATCATATAATTTATCTGATAGAATTTTAAGAAGAGAAACTACAGCAAGTGAAGAAATCGACTACAACTTAAAATTATTAGAACACATTACTTCACTACTTGAAAACGCTCAAAGGAGTGATTATAGAAATATAAAGGATTTGTTTAGAGAAATAAGTACTGAAACACCGACATTGTCAGAAAAAATAGTAAGTGAAAGTATGATACTATATAATAGTTCACTTGCAGAATATCTTTCACGATTTGATGGACTTCCAGTCATATATAGAGTTCACGAAAAACCAACAGCATCAAGTATAGAATCAATTATAAAGAATCATTCAAATCCAAGTGAAGATTTAATTACTCTTTTAAAAGAAATCTACCCAAAAGCAAACTACTCTTTGGAAAACGTAGGACACTATGGATTAAAACTTCCTGCATACTCACACTCCAGTTCTCCAATAAGAAGATATGTCGATATTCATATGCAAAGACTATATTCACTTTCATCAAAAGGCCTAACGGTGCAAGAACTTGAAACTTTACAAAAAGAAACTGAAGCATTAGTTGAATATGCAAACAAAAGAGAAAAAGAATTAAAATTATTTCAAGACGAGTACGCACACGCATATATTAAAACTTTTAAACCAAATAACAGGAATTAACAACCATCAAGTTTGTTGATTTTTTTTAATACTATTTTTCTTAACAAATCAAATGGAATAATTAAAAATGCTAAAAAAATCATAATTTGAAACTCCAATAAAGTTAAACCAGTTGTTCTAAATATACTACCACCACAATAAATCAAAAATAATTGTACGACAACGATTAAACTAATAATTAGTAAAAATGCTTTATTTCTAAAAATATTAGCAAACAAGTTTAATCTATGAGTTCGTGCATTAAAAGAATTAAAAATAGCTAAAAAGATAAATAGTCCAAAGAAAGCAGTCATAACATATTTATCATTATTATCTATTCTAAATAATTGATGAATGTATTTTGACTTTAGAAAGAAAAAACAAATTAATGTACTAAAAATACCTGTTGAAAAGATTTCATTTATCATATACGAATTCATTATAGGTTCATCTTTCTTTTTAGGTTTTTCTTTCATATAATCTCTTAAAGGAGCCTCATAAGCAAAAGCAATCCCAGCTAAAGTGTCCATAACCATATTTATCCACAACATTTGTATCACTGTTACCGGTGTAACAATGCCAACTAAAGGTCCAATTACTGATAAACTTACTGCACATAGATTTACAGTCAACTGAAATATAATAAACTTTCTAATACTTTTAAAAATAGTTCTACCAAACAAAATAGTTTTAGCAATACTTAAAAAATTATCATCAATAATTACAATATCACTAACTTCTTTTGCTACTTCAGTACCACTCCCCATTGCAAAACCCACATCTGCTTTTTTTAAAGCCGGCGCATCATTTACACCGTCTCCAGTCATACCAACTACTAATCCCAGTTCTTGAGATAACAAAACTAATCTTCTTTTATCATGAGGCAAACTTCTAGCGACCACTTTTAAATTAGGCAAAACTTCTTTTACTTTTTCATCAGACATCTCATTTAATTCATCACTAGTAATTACAATATCATTATTATCACTAATTAAACCAATTTCATACGCAATATTTTTAGCAGTCTCTAAAGAGTCCCCTGTTAACATAACAGTTTGAATACCCGCTTCTTTTACCATCTTAATTCCCTCAATACTTTCTTTTCTCACTTCATCTTTTATTAGTACAAAACCCAAAAAAGTATGACTGCTACCAGAACATGTAGTTAAAGTTATTATTCTATATCCATCTTTTGAATATTTATCAACTAAAGAATCTAATTCTTGTTTTTTGATTAATCTTTTACCTCCCGTTTTATCATAACAAAAAGATATTTTATTACTTAGCTTTTCATATGCACCTTTATAAAAAGTAGTACTCTTTTCATAATTTAAAGTCACACTAGAATATTTAATTTTACTATCAAAAGACTCTTCAGATAAGATTTCGTATTTAGTCCTATCGTTGCTACCAACAAACTTCATAATTGCTCGATCAGTCACATTACCACCGATAATTTCTTTATCATTAAAATACGCGGCATTATTATAAATTAATGATAAATACATTAATTCTTTTAATTTATCTGATTTAATAGAATCAAAAGATTTAAAAAATGTATTATCATATAAACACAAACCAACTACACTAAACTCACCTTTAGTTATAGTACCAGTTTTATCACTAAATAGAATATTAATATTACCAGCCGTTTCTATACCAACTAATTTTCTTACCAAAACATTATTTTTTAGCATTCTTTTCATATTAGAACTTAACACCAAAGTGATCATCATAGGCAAACCTTCTGGTACACACACAACAATTATAGTGACAGCTAATGTTAGTGAATACAGCAAATGTGGAACTAAACTTTTGTAGTCTATTAACATATTTATAATAGAGTTAAACTCAAAATTATTTTCAACAACAATAACATTAAACAAATATGAAAGCATAACTAAAAATGCACAAAAATATCCTATTTTACTAATTGTTTGAGCTAACTTTCTAAGTCTAAGTTTAAGTGGACTAATTGGACTATCCTCCTCTATACTTTTTGCAATATTGCCATAAAATGTATTAATACCCACCGCGTTTACTTTCATTATCCCATGTTTATTTGTAATTATACTACCTCTAAAGACATTATCCCCTGATTTCTTATATTTTTCTTTAGGTTCACCACTAAGCATAGACTCATCAGCATAAACTTCGCCACTTACTAGTACCCCATCTGCACAGACTCTATCCCCGCTTTCCAATAATACTACATCATTTACTACAATATCATCAATATCAACATTAACCAATTTTTTATTTCTAAATACTTTTACATTTATTTTACTATTTTCTTCGGCTAATTTTTGAAATGCTTTTTCACTCCCATATTCACTTAAACTACTTATAATACTTGCTACTAAAATTGATAAAATAATACCTATTAATTCATAAAAATCACTATCTTGAAACAAAAAAACAACTTTTACTCCTAAAGCAATAAGTAATATTTTTATAATAGGATCATTTAAAGATTCTATAACAAGTTTTATGAAACTATTTTTTTTACTACTAATAATTCTATTACTTCCATGTTTTTCTCTACTAAGTAGTACATCTTTATCTGAAAGCCCTGCCTTATTATAGTTCAATTGTATCACCAATAAATTATATTAACAAAACAAAAAAAGTTGTACAAAAAGTACAACCATCTTATATTTTAAATTAATCTACAACAATATGCAAACTTATTGAACCATTTTCATCAGTACCAACTACCTCTTTATTACAAAACAATTTAAAAACATATTCCTGTTTTTCATTTTTACCAATTATACTATTATTTAATAAAATTATCTCACTTGGGCTAGTAATATGAGATAGTGATTTCACGCCTGTTAATGAAACATTATTAGTTATATCATATAATTCATAATTAAAAAAGTCAGCAATTTCTTCATAACTCAAATTATCTATTTTTATTTTTAAATTATAAAAAATGTCTGTTAATCCGTTATTATTTATGCAAAACTCTCTTTCATATACTTTATTACTTTCTTTAGAACAAGTAGCATTAATAAAAGAGCCATCGATATATAGCACATTTACCTTGTCTTTATCAGAACTATTTTCAAATAAGTTATTAGTCCAAGCATAAGTCACGCCAAAAAAACTTAGTGTTAAAATCGATATTAACATAACCGTACTAAACATAATTTTAAAAAATCCTTTTCTTTTTTCCATAAATAGTCCTTATTCTAATTTTATAATTATTTAGATGAAAGTCAATTACAAACTTAACAATTCATGACTCTTAGCATTAGTATCAAGTCCAGAAAACTTATTTTGTTTATATAAGACAAATGCAGCCGCACCAATCATTGTAGCATTATCAGTACAATATTTTTTATCAGGTACACTAAACTCCACATCATTATTTTTACACATAGTTCTTAGCGACTCCCTTATAAAACTATTACTAGCGACGCCACCAGCCAATATTAATCTTTTAGCGCCTGTTTTTTTCAATGCAATCATAGTTTTATCAATTAAAGATTTCGTTACAGCATTTTGAAACGAACAGCATAAGTTTTCTTTATTAATTTCGTTACCTCTTTGTTTTTCATTATGTACTAAGTTAACACAATGACTTTTAATACCACTAAAACTAAAATTAGCACTTCCATCATTTAACAACTCCGGCATTTTATAAGTATCTTTTCCATTAAGAGCCAACTTTTCAACATTAGGCCCGCCGGGATAAGGCAAATCCACAATTCTAGCTACTTTATCAAAACATTCCCCCACAGCATCATCAAGAGTTTGTCCTACATATTCAATATTTTTCTCATCTTTCATATATATTAAATCAGTATGTCCCCCACTCACAATCAAAGCCAATAACGGATAAGTCATATTTCCCCCAATATTATTAGCATAAATATGTCCCATCATATGATTAACTTTAATAAAAGGTTTATTATAAATTAAACTTAAAGTTTTTGTAGTTTCTAAACCAACCAATAAACTTCCTAATAAACCAGGAGCATAAGTACAAGCAAAAGCATCCATATCTTCTAATTTCATATTTGCTTTAGATAAAGTTTCATCTAAAACAAAAGTAATATTTTCTAAATGCATTCTTGATGCCACTTCAGGTACAACACCGCCATATTTTTTATGCACATCAATTTGCGAATTAACCGTAGTTGCGACATCAACTATACCATTTTTAACTATGCTTACACTAGTTTCATCACAAGAAGACTCAATTGCCAATATATAAACATCATTTTTTAATTCCATAATTAAAGCATCCCCATCCTTATAATATTTCTTTCTTACATGTATAGTTTTAAAGCCAAAGTTTTTATATAACTTTATAGCATAAATGTTATGTTCATTAACTTCTAACATAAACTTTTCTGCTTCAACATTCTTTATTAAATAAGAGAGTAATTTACTGCCGACGCCCTTATTTCTATAGTTTTCATAAACAAATACATTCACTATATTTATGACTTCAAAAGTAACTTCATACTTTATAAAGCCAACAACAACATCATCAATATAATAATTTATTTGAAAATTAAACTTATCAATTTGCTTATTTTCTATCATTCATAACCTCTATAGATTTAACATAATTTGCTTTAACAGAAAAAACACTAACACTTTCACCTTTCAAAACATAATCAACTACAGCCTTCATATTCAAAGGAGTATTAACACTTTTATATTTTTTAGTTAGTTCATCTATGTTATCTCTATACTGTTCTTCAATTATAACGTTATTATCTTTATCAAAAACACTGACATAATAACCTTTATTATCAGGTATAACAGCCAATTTATCTTCGTTATCTGTATTACTAACCAACATTGCAGTTAAACTAGAAACCAAAAAAGTTGGTTTATTTAAAGAATAACTAATTGCCTTAGCAACACTTAATCCTATCCTTATACCAGTAAAACTTCCCGGTCCATTTACTGCAACAATATTTTTAATGTTCGAAAAACTCACCTTAGATTCTTCCAACAGTTCTTTAAGCATTAAAACTAAGTACACAGAATGCGATTCAACACTAGTTTTCGTTTTTTCAATAACATTATTACCATCATATAGTCCTAAAGTAATAACTTCACCATGAGTATCAATAAATAAAGTATACATATACATCCCTCAAAGATATTTTAACAAAAAAAGAAAAAAAGTACAAAAAACTTTTTTCTATTTTTCCAATGCTTTAAAATCTACTTTTCCAACTTTAGTTTTAGGTAATTCCTTTGTAAATTCATAAATCTTTGGAACCGCATATTTACTAATGCTTTGTTTTAAATACAACTTTATTTCATTCTTTGTTTTTTCAGAGTCTTCAATTTCATCTTTTAAAACAATTACAGCTTTAGCTACTTGAGCCTTATCCTTATCCTTTTGACCAACAACTATTGAAGTTTCTACATATGGATGCTTATTTAAAACTTCCTCAATATAATTAGGATAGATATTAAATCCATTGGAAATAATAACACGTTTTTTTCTAGTTTCAAAATATAAAACATCATCATTGCCATAATACCCTAAATCACCAGTATGTAACCACAACAAACCATCATCATGAATTTGTAATGCTCTAAAAGTTTCTTCATCATTTTTAAAATATCTACTCATTAAACTAGGTCCAGTAAGACATATTTCTCCCACTTCATTTGGATCACAAGGAATATGAGTATCAACCTTAACAATCTTATAGCGATTATCCGGTAAAGGTACCCCAACACTTTTCTTTTTATAATTAGGTTCTATACTAGCACAAACAGCAGCCATAGCTTCAGTTAATCCATAACCAACTATTATCTTAGCAGTAGACCCATGATTTCTAACAAATTTTTCTGCTTTTTCTTTTAATTCAATATTCAAAAAATCCCCGCCACTTACAATATATCGAAGATTACTAAAAGCATTTTTACTTAAAGTTTTATCTTTAATCATTACATTTAACAATGCTGGTATCACAGGCAAAAAGTTAATTTTTTTCTTTTTTAATATACTATTTATTTTTTTAACATCAATTTTAGGATCTAAAACACATCTCATACCATATGTAAGCGGAGTATGAATTGAAACACAAAGTCCAAATCCGTGAAAAATAGGCAAATAACTCAATATAGAATCAGAAGGATGAGCTTCAATCACGTAAGAATATTGTATAGGAATTGAATTAAAACATAAATTGCTTAAAACTACACCTTTAGGAGTTCCTGTTGTACCCCCACTATAAAGAATGACAGCATCGTCATCATAATTTCTATGTACAGTTTTAAATGTATCCAATGAAATAGTTAAATAATCATTGTACAAGATAAAATTATCTGGAATATCAATCATTTTAGGAGATTTAAAAACATTATATAGAATTTTATGCATAGTATCCATTTTATTTGAAAGCGGACATATCACTACGCTTTTTAATTTTATATCTTTACTTATATTTATCATAACATCATACAAAATATCAGATGCAAAAACAATTTGAGAATTAGTATTTAGTATAAAATCTTTAATCTCATTTTCACTACTTAACGGATGAATTATATTAGAAATCGCACCGATTTTATTTATAGCATAAAAAGCAACAACTGCTTCTGGTGAATTTGCCATACAAATAGTAACTATGTCATTTTCTTTAATACCATCATTGGACAAACTCAAAGCAAGTTCATCAATTTCTTCTAATAATCTCTTATAAGTCATTTTTTTATTAAAGAATTCTAATGCACAGTTATTAGGATATTTAACGGCTGTATTTTCCATATATTCATATAAACTACCCTCAAAATATTTTAATCTTTTAGGCATTTTTCCATAATATTTAAACCAAGGCAATTCTTTTTTTGAATTTAATAACTGTTTTAATTTATTGAACATTTTTCACAATCCTTTCACAATAATCAACAAAGTGTTGACTAACTTTATATAATAAATTATACTTTTATTATCAATTTATTACAATAATCAGTTAATAAATTTTTTGTATTTTATTAAACACTTTGCAAAAAAATGTTTAATACATGGAGGAA
>CALVOQ010000005.1 GCA_944350335.1 uncultured Bacilli bacterium | reverse complement strand
TCGACCAAAAAAATTTCGCAGACTGACGGATCTTTTTCCTTACAATCAACAAGTTTTCCTCCAAAATTAACAACATCTAAATCACTTTTTCTTCTAGTTAGCTCTCTTGCCTTCTTTGCAGCCATTCTAGCCCTACTAGCTAATAATGCTTTTTCTATAATAATTTTTGCTTCATTAGGATTTTCTAATAAAAATTTTTCCAAACCATTACCAAATATATTAGAAGCAATTTTTTTCACTTCAACATTTCCAAGTTTTGTTTTAGTTTGACCTTCAAATTGAGGATCTGGATGTTTACATGAAATAATCATAGTAATTCCTTCACGTACATCATCAATAGATAAAGCCTCATCTTTTTCTTTTAGTATATTACTTTTTCTTGCATAATTATTTATTACCCTTGATAGTGCCATTTTAACACCATCTTCATGAGTACCACCTTCAAAAGTATTAATATTATTTGTAAAAGAATAAATATTTGAAGAATATCCTTCATTATATTGAAATGCTATTTCCATTTCAATATCATTTTCCGTATTTTCAATATAAACAATAGTATCATGGATTGGTTTTTTATTTTCATTTAACATTTTTACATATTCAATAATACCACCATTATAAAGAAATTCTGCGCTTTTATCACTTCTTAAATCTATTAATTTAATTCTTAAACCCTTATTTAAAAATGCTAATTCTCTAGCGCGTGTCTTTAAAACATCATAATCAAAAATTATTGTTTCCTTAAAAATATTAGGGTCAGGTTTAAAAGTAACTACAGTACCAGTTCTATTTTTATCACATTTTTCAATAACTTCCAATGGATTAACAGAATGTCCTCCATTTTCATACCTTTGATAATAAACATTTTCATTTTGATATATTTTAACTTCTAACCACTCACTCAAAGCATTAACTACACTTGCACCTACTCCGTGAAGACCACCACTTACTTTATATCCGCCTCCACCAAACTTACCACCAGCATGTAATACAGTAAAAATTGTTTCAACTGTAGAAATTCCTGTTTTTGGATGAATTCCAGTTGGTATACCTCTACCATCATCTTTTACTGTAACAGACTCGTCAGTATTAATTATAATTTCAATATCATCACAAAATCCAGCTAAAGCTTCATCAACAGAATTATCAACAATTTCCCATACCAAGTGATGTAAGCCCCTTTCCCCAGTTGAACCAATATACATACCTGGTCTTTTTCTAACAGCTTCAAGCCCTTCTAAAACTTGAATAGATTCTACTCCATAATTTTCATTTTTCATCGTTCCACCATCCTATCTAAATCAATAACTTTTGCAGACTTTAAAATATTTTTTTTAATATTATTAATATCTGTTGTAGTAATAAAAATTTGAATATCCTTGTTCAGATTTTCCAAAATAATATTTTGATTTTTTTCATCTAATTCACTAAATAAATCATCTAATAAAAGTATAGGTTGTTCATAATAATCTTTTATTAACACTTCCATTTCAGCTAACTTTAAAGCTAACATTACCATTTTTTGAACACCTTGAGAACAATAATCTTTAACAATTTTATCATCTAATAAAAATTCAAAATCATCCCTATGTATACCAGTTTTAGTAATGCCTTGCTGAATCTCTTTTTTTCTATTTTTTTTTAACAATTTTATAAAATCATTTTCATTTAAATTGTTAAATTGGGAAACATAATTTAGGTTAATCTTATCACCTAATTTCAACTTCCTACATATTTTTTTTAAATAATTATTAATTTTATCAATAAAATCTCTTCTACTTTTATAAATCATATAACCCAGTTCAGATATTTTTAAATCCAAAACATCTAAGTAAGATTCATCAATAAAAGAATTAATGTACAATTTCTTGTAATAATCATTTTTATTCTTTATTAAAACATTATAATCATTTAAAAGTTTAATGTAAGACTTATTTAATTGAGACAAACTAATATTAATATAACTTCTACGATTACTAGGAGAATCTTTAATAAATTTTACTTCATCAGGAGCATATAAAATTACTTTATATTGACTTATAAAATCGCTAATTTTTTTCTTTAAAACATTATTTATCTTCGTTTTTTTTCCCGACTTTGACAAAAAATATTCAAGTTTTTTAATTTTAGAATTACTTAAAATATCTCCTTTAATTTTTAAATATTCGCTATCTAATTTAATAAGATTAAGTTCAATATTACTTCTAAAACTTCTAGCTAAACATAATACATAAATAGATTCCAATATACTAGTTTTTCCGATACCATTTTTTCCAATTATAACATTAGTTTTTGCTAAATCTTTTAATTTTAACTTTTTATAATTTCTAAAATTATTTAACTCTAAGTTAGTGATATTCATTTTAAAACCTCTTTTGCCCCTTATAAAGTAAATAATAGGTATACGAGTACACCTATACCTATTACCAATTATATCACAAATATGTTCTAATTTCTATCAAATTCTTTGTTTTCTATCATTTAATACTACTTGTAGTCTAGATGAACGCAAAATTTGATTAGTTATTGTTCCAATACTAGCAAAAACTTCTAATTCTTTACCATTTTTAAATCTTATAATAGTTGTTTTTTGATTTTTTCCTTGCTTATAACTTAAAACATTATTAAAACTTACCCAAGAACACATTTCATTTCTTGGAGAATTTAAAGGAAAAAATATAATATTTGAACTTTCTTCAATAAATATTGGTGACTTATGAGTAACACCAATTAAAGATTTTGTTCCTAATTGTCTACCTTCCATAGTAGATCCAAAATATTCACAACTATGTTCAATTACTTTACTAGCACTAATATTTACTTCATATTCCGCATCAGATTCATATATTTTAGTTTTTTTACCTTCTAACGCACAAATATAAAGAGTATTATTATTAATTTCATATTCCATCTTATCACCCCCGTTCTTGAAATTAATACTCCCATTATAACATATAAATTTGTCGATAAATGTCATTTTTTGTCAAAAAAAAAGAAAAATTAAATTTTCTTTAATATGTCTTAATAGGCAAAATAAGTTGTGTTAAATCTCCATCTTCAGACTCTTTTATTATAATTGGTTTAATATCTCCATTTAGCATTATTATAACTTCTTCACTTGTAAAACTTTTTAATGCATCCATCATAAACTTTGCGCTAAAAGATATTTTTATATTTGGACCAGTTAAAGCTTTAATAGGCATTACCTCTTCAACTTTACCTATTTCAGGACTAGAACTAGTAATTATAATATTATTATCTTTTAATTCTAATTGAACTATATTTTTATCTTTAACTTGTGTTAATAATGCTGCCCTATCAACCACATCATAAAAATCATTTAAATTTAATTGTAACTTAGTTTGAAATTCAGTTGGAATCAATGTATCAGTATTAGGATAAGTTCCATTTAATAGACTTGATTGAAATAAAATATTTTCATATTTAAATAAAATTTTATTATTAAAACAGTATAATACTAATTCACTTTCTTCATTTTCTATTATTTTAATTAGTTCAATAACATTTTTTGCTGGAATCACTATATTAATATTATTATCCACATTTTTATCAAGTTTTATTATTTTTTTAGAAAGTCTATAAGAATCAGTAGCTACAGTTTCTAATAAATTACCTATTATTTTCAAGTTAATACCTGTTAATAAAGGTCTACTTTCCTGCATAGATGTTGAAAAAACTGTTTGATTCACTATTTCTTTAAACTTACCTGTTAATAATTTAATAGGTTTATCATTTTCCACAATATCAATTTTTGGAAAGTCATTAATATCAAAACAATTTAAATTATATTTTGCATTGGGTGTAGAAATTATAGCCTTCCCACCTTCTATTTCTTCTATTTCAACCTCTTCACAAGGTAACTTACGAATAATATCTAAAACGTATCTACCTATTATAACAACACTACCTTCACTATCAATGTTGATAATATCACTTTTATCTATAAAAGTTTTAATAGTTAAATCATTATCTGTAGCTGTTAAAGATAAACCCTTGTTTGTTAAATTAAATAGTATCCCATTTAATACAGGTATAATATTTCTATTTGATAAAGCCTTACTAACATTATTTAATCCTTCTAATAAAATATTTTTTTTAATTTTAAATTTCATAAAAATACACCCTTCCTTATATATATATATTTATTATTATCACTGTTAATAGTGTTAATAACTTTATAAAACCCTTATATATTCCACAAATATAACAAATTTTATTATGTTGATAACTAATAGTTATTCACATATCTTTTGTTTTAACTCATTTATAATTTTACCAAGTTCTACGTTTAATTTCAAATCCTTACTAATCTTTTCATAAGCATGAATTACTGTAGAATGGTCTCTTCCACCAAATTCTAGTCCAATCCGTGGATAAGTTTCTTCAGTCATTGTTCTACAAAGATACATAGCTATCATACGAGCATTAGCAATAACTTTACTTCGTTTTTTTCCTTTTAAATCATCAATGTTTAACTTGAAGAAATCTGCCACAATATTTTGAATTTTTTCCACAGTATTAGGATCATATATAGAATTATTTGTATAATCTTTTAAAGCTTCGCGCGCATCATCTAAAGTTAATTTTTTTATGTTCATAATTGCCGAAAAAGCATGTAACCTAGTAATAGCACCTTCTAGATTTCTAACATCACTACCACAATTAGCAGCAATAAAATCAATAATAGAATCATCTAAATTTATAATTAAATCCCCACTTTTAATTTTATTGTGTATAATCTTTACTTTTAAATCAAATTCTGGAACAGATATAATAGCTTTTAAGCCCCAATTAAATCTAGTTTTTAAACGTTCTTCAAATAATTTTAAGTCATCAACACTTCTATCAGAACATATAATAATTTGTTTTTCATTATAATATAAACTATTAAAAGTATTAGTAAACTCCTGCTGAGTTTTAACCGCTCCAACTAAAAATTGAATATCGTCAATCATTAAAACATCAATATCTCTATATTTACTTTTAAAAATCTCAATATAAGTTAAATTGTCTTCTTTATTGCCACCATCTTTAGTTAAATTAATAAATTCATTTATAAATTGTTCGCTTGTTATATATAAAACTTTTTTATCAGAATGTTCTAAAAGATAATTTCCAATCGCGTGCATCAAATGAGTTTTACCAAGCCCACTTTTTCCATAAAGAAATAAAGGATTATATAATTTTCCAGGTTTTTCTGCAACTGCTAATGCACTACTATATGCAAATCTATTTGAGTCTCCTACTATAAAATTATCAAAAGTATATTTAGGATTAAAATTTGAATAATATTTATAAGATAATTTATCACTATCAGATGTGTTATTTTTAATTGTTGAGTTATAAACATTGTTGTTTTGCTCAATTGCTTCATTTTCTAAAAGAATTTCAATAGATTTTTCAAAACCAATAATTTCAGAAAAAATATCTTCTATTAATTCTTTATATAAATTAATAAGCTGATTTTTTTGTGCTTCAAAAGGTACAGTTAATATTATTTTATCATTTTCAACGTTTTTAAGTTTTAAATCCTTAAACCACGTTTGAAAAGATATACTAGATATCTTAGTAATTATAAGTTGTAAAAATTTATTCCATATTTCATTATTACTCATAAAACCACCCTAGATAAAGTACCTTTCAACATAATTGTAAAACATTTTTAATTAATTTGATAGCGTTTTTTTTAAATAAATAAATATTAACAGAGTTATCAACAATTTATTAACACAATTTTTCTTATTTTATAATATTTTTTTTTAGTTATCAACAGTATTAACAATTTTTATATCAACATGTTAATAAGCTAATAAATATTTATCAACATAACTGTTAATAAATATTTTATAGCCTATAAATTATTAAAAAACGAATTGTTATCAATACTTAATAGATGTTAATAATTAATAACTCAAAACAAATTATTAAGAACTTTTGAAGAATAAAAACTAGTTGACAAAAGATAAATAATTTTTTATAATTATTGCGATTAAGGAGGCAAACTATGAAAATAACACCAAAGGCCAAAAAAAATATAAAAAAAGTTAAAAAACAAGGATTTAGAGCAAGAAAAGATTCAAATATACTAACATCTAGAAGAAAAAGAGGCAGAAAATCAATAGTTAAATAACTAAACTACTTTTAATTAAGTAGTTTTTTTTGTATAATTTATACAAGCGGTGAAACTAATGAATAAAAAATATATAATTACAAAAAATGAAGAAATACAAGAAATAATTAAAGTTGGCAAAAAAATAAACAATAAATATTTTTTAGTTTTTTATAGAGAAAATAACTATAATTATAGTAGATATTGTATTTCAGTAAATAAAAAAATAGGAAAATCAAACGTTAGAAACAAACTTAAAAGACAACTGAAAGATATATTAATGAAAAATAAACTATCAATTAATAAAGATTATGTTATAATAGTTAGGAATATTTTATTAACATTAAGTTATGACATGAAACAAGAATATTTACTTAATACATTGAGGGAGGAAAAATGAAAAAAATATTAATTCTTATCTTAGCAATACTTTTCCTAAGTACTGGTTGTACTAAAAGTTTCATAGATGAAGAAAGTGAAAAGCAATATACAAAAAATATTTTATGTCAGCCAACAACTGATGAAGTCAAAGAAATATATATAAAAAATCAAAAAAATACCAATATCAATATTGAAGAATTATCAACATGTGCTGATTTCAAAATAACTGACGGTGGCTATGAAGGTCTTTGGACATCAATATTTGTAAAACCACTAGCTTGGTTAATAATCAATTTAGGTCAAATTGTAAAAAATTATGGAATTGCTATAATGATATTAGGTATAGCCTTAAGAATTATATTACTTCCTATGAGTAAAAAAACAATGGCAATGAGTGAAAACATGAAAAAAGCTAAGCCAGAATTAGACAAATTAGAGAGAAAATATAAAGACAAAACAGATCAACAATCTATGATGATGAAAAGTCAAGAAATGATGTTAGTTTATAAAAAATATAATATAAGTCCTGTATCCAGCTGTTTAATATCATTTATACAATTACCAATATTATTTGCATTTTTAGAAGCTATACAAAGAGTACCAGTAATATTTGAGGAAAAATTATGGATATTTCATTTAGGAACAACTCCTTGGGAAGGCATCATTGCAGGACAATATTACTACATTATTATCGTATTATTAATACTTGTCACAACATATCTATCATTCAAAAATATAAATACAATTTCAATGGATGAAATGCAAGCAAAACAAATGAACATCATGAATAAGTTTATGGTCGGATTTATTGGCATAATGTCATTTGGATTACCATCAGCCTTAGCCTTTTATTGGATAGTAAGTAGTGGTTTTGCCGTTGTGCAAGGTATTATTCAAAAAAAAGTAGTTAGAAAAAAATAGGAGTGAAGTAAATGGAAAAATATATATATAAAGGAAAAAATGAGCAGGAAATATTAAAAGAAGCACTAGAAGAATTAAATTTAACAGAAAATGATATTTTTTACAAAGTAATCGAAGAAAAGGCAGGATTACTTAAATCAAAAAAAGTAGTATTAGAATTAGTAAAAATTAGCGATATTTCTGAGTTAGGAAAACAATTACTAGAAGAAATAATATCTAACATGGGAATAGATTGTAATATTGAAACAAAGATAAGAGAAAAGTTAATATCATATAATATAATTTCTAATAACAATTCTATGATAATAGGGAAAAAAGGGAGGATATTAAATTCGCTTCAAATATATTTAAAACAAGCAATATACAAAAAAATAAATATAAAAACAAATGTTATTGTAGATGTTGAAAATTATAAATCTAAACAATTGTATTATTTAATAAAAGAGGTAAAAAAAATAGCTAGAGAGGTGACACTTTCAAAAGTTTCAGTTAAATTAGATCCCATGAATTCATATGAAAGAAGGACAATTCATAACGCATTAAGTAAGTTTGATTATATAAAAACTGAAAGCGAAGGAGAAGAACCA
This sequence comes from uncultured Bacilli bacterium, assembly GCA_944350335.1. GTDB lineage: Bacteria > Bacillota_I > Bacilli_A > RF39 > UBA660 > CALVVN01. Next base: position 24,975 of record CALVOQ010000005.1, on the reverse strand, counting down.
AATCGTTATATAGTAATTAAATATAAGGAAAAAAATGATAAATAAGTCTATTAAAAAGACTTTTTTTATGTTATATTAGTACTTAAGGAAGTGGCATAATGAAACAAAAAGAATTAAAAAAAAACCCAAATAAAAAACAATTACATTTAGTATTAGTTTATCCTGATTATCTAGAAGGCGATGCATCAAAAAGGAGGAGCGGTGGAAGTTATAGCGAAGGACTAGCATCAATTTCTGCGGTAATTAAACAGGGTGGTTATAAAGTATCATTGATACATATAAATCATGAATTTGATGAAAAAGAATATAAAGAAAGTTTAAGAAAATATAAAAATGCGGATTTAATTGGTTTTAGTACTAGAACAACTGCGTTTGATTATGTAAAAGACCTGTTAAAGTGGACAAAAGAAGAAATGCCTAATGTATTTACATTTATGGGTGGATATCATCCAATTCTAGTACCAGATGAATGTATAGAAGTAGATTATTTAGATGCTGTGTGTGTAGGCGAAGGGGAATATCCAATACTAGAACTAATGGATAGAATGCGCGATGGCAAAGATTATTATGATATACAAAGTTTTTATTTTAAAAAGGGTAAAAAAATTATAAAAAATCCAGTAAGGCCATTAATAGAAAATCTTGATGATTTACCTTTTCCTGACATTAATTTATTTGACTATAAAAACTTAGATACAACAAAAGTAAATACAGCACTAATTATGTTAAGTAGAGGTTGTATATATGCATGTACTTACTGTGGTAATAGTCAATTTAGAAATATATATCCAAATAAAGTAAAATATGCTCGTTTTAGAAGCCCAGAAAAAAGCATAGAGCTAATAAAAAATGTATTAAAGCAATATCCAAACATAAAATATATATTTTTTAGAGATGCTATATTCAATATGTTTCCAGAATGGTTTGATAAATTCATAGATTTATATACAAAAGAAATACATTTACCATTTACATGTAACTTAAGATTTGACATAGTAACAGAAGATACAGTAAGAAAGATGAAAGAAGCGGGTTGCTATACAATTGATATAGGGTTGGAATCAGGAAATAAAGAAATAAGACACAAGTATTTACATAGATATACTACAGATGAACAAATGATAAATTGTTCCAAATGGTTTAAAAAGTATAAAATTACAGTGTTGACTTATAATATAATTGGTTTACCATACGAAGATATTCATAAAGCATTAGAAACTATTAAATTAAATGCAAGACTTCAAAGTGATCAAATAATACCAAACGTATTTTATCCATATCCGATGACAATATTAAGGAAAACAGCAGAAGATGCAGGATTTTTAAGAGAAATAACACCAAAAACTCAAGTTTATATAAAACAACCTCAATTTCCAGATCACGAAGTAATATTTATAAGAGATTACTTTATGTATTACGTAAAGAGATATAGATGGTGCTTTAAAAAAGACACAAAGTTTAGAAAAGCATATGAAAAGTGGCTAGACTTCTGGGTTACTGGTCCTATAACACCAAGAAGAACGTTATCATTTTTTAAAATGATTAAAGTAAAAAGTATGGGAATAGCAAAAAAAGTATTAATAAATTATTTCCCAAAAGTATACTTGTTTTTAAGAAATAAAAAGAATAAAATAAATACAAAAACTTCAAAATAACGAAGTTTTTTTATTTCCCAGGAAATAAAAAACATGTAAAGAGTTTACATATCAATCTTTACATGATATAATCACACACGAAAGAAAGAAGGCATATTTATGGATGATACAATAGTAGCAATAGCAACAGCTATAGGTCAAAGTGCTATTAATATTATAAAATTAAGTGGTAAAAAAGCTATTGACATTGTAAATAAAAACTTTAAAGGAAAAGATTTAAAAAAAGTAGAAAGTCACACAATTAACTATGGTCATATCATTTATAACAAGGAAATCATAGATGAAGTCCTAGTATCAGTTTTCAAAGCACCAAAAAGTTATACAACTGAAGATGTAGTTGAAATTAATTGTCACGGTGGAATAGCTGCAACTAACAAAATATTAGAAATAATGTTAACTTCAGGTGCCAGATTAGCCGAACCAGGCGAATTTATTAAAAGAGCATATATTAACGGAAGAATAGACCTAGTAGAAGCTGAATCAATACAAGATTTAATAAACTCAAAAACTGAAAGTGCTAGAAAAATGAGTATAAAAGGATTAGATGGAACACTATCAAAATTAATAAAAGATTTAAGATCAAAAATATTAAGTATAAATGCAAATATTGAAGTAAATATTGACTATCCCGAATATGAAGATGCGATAGAAGTAACTAATGAAAACTTAACAGAAAATATAAAAATAATAATTGAAGAACTCACAAAAATCTTAAATCAAAGTAAAAATGGAAAAATAATTAAAAATGGAATAAATATAGGGATTTTAGGTAAGCCAAATGCAGGGAAAAGTAGTTTACTAAATAAATTATTAAATGAAGAAAAAGCGATAGTTACTGACATAGAAGGAACTACAAGAGATTTAGTGGAAGGCTCAATATTATTAAATGGAATACAGGTAAACTTTATAGATACAGCAGGAATAAGAAAAACAAACAACTATGTAGAACAAATAGGTGTAAAAAAGAGTTACGAAGTTTTAGAAAAAGCGGATTTGTTACTATTAATATTAGATAGTAGCCGAGAAATATCTGAAATAGATAAAGAATTACTAAAAAAAGCAAAAAATAAGGAGACAATAGTATTATTAAATAAAATAGATTTAAATCAAAAATTAGAAATTGACAAAATAAAAAACTATGAAATTATAAAAATATCAGTGAAAGAAAATATAGGAATAGAAGAGTTAAAAAAGACAATAATATCAAAGTTTAATTTAGAAAAAATAGCTAATAGTGACTATACGTATCTATCAAATGCAAGACAAATAGCATTAATTAAAGAGTGTGTAAAAATATCAAAACAAATAGAAAAATCAAATAAGAATCATACAAGTGTAGACTTAATAGAGATAGACTTAAAATTATTGTGGGAAAAATTAGGCGAAATAACTGGAGAAACATATAAAGATGAATTATTAGATGAAATATTCAGTAAGTTTTGCCTTGGAAAATAGGTGGTAAAAATGTACGATATCATAATTGTCGGTGGAGGCCATGCGGGATGTGAGGCAACACTTGTCAGCGCAAGAAAAGGTTATAAAACATTATTAATAACTGGAAATATTAAAAATATTGCTGATATGCCATGCAATCCATCAATAGGAGGATCTGCAAAAGGTATAGTAGTTAGAGAAATAGATGCATTAGGTGGAGAAATGGGTGAAAATGCAGATAAATCACATCTTCAAATAAAAATGCTTAATTCCAAAAAAGGTCCAGGGGTAAGATCACTAAGATGCCAAGCAGATAAAACTATATATCCAAAAAATATGCTAAAGACATTAAAAAGTTATGAAAATGTAACTATTTTAGAAGATTTGGCAAAAGAATTAATAGTAAAGAATAAAAAAGTTAATGGAATAATAACAGAAAATGGCGAAAAAATAGAAAGCAAAGTAGTAATTCTTACTACAGGAACATATTTAAATGCTGATATACTTGTAGGTCACAATAAAGAAAAAGGAGGACCACACGGAGAAAAACCATCTTTATTTTTGAGTCAAAGTTTAGAAAAGAATAATATAAAATTAATTAGACTTAAAACAGGCACACCACCAAGAATTTTAAAAACAACTGTAAATTATGCACAAATGGAAGAAGAAAAGGGAGATAACACACTTTTAACTTTTAGTAATTTCTATAAACCAAGTTATAAAATTAAAGAACAAATATCATGTTATTTAACATATACTAACTTAAAAACACACGAAATTATACTAAATAACTTAGATAAATGTGCATTATATAGTGGTTTAATCAAAGGGATTGGCCCAAGATATTGTCCTTCAATAGAAGATAAAATAGTAAAGTTTAGAGATAAAGAAAGACATCAAATATTTATAGAACCTGAAAGGAGAAATGGAAAAGAAGTATATGTAAGCGGATTTTCAACAACTATGCCACCAGAAATTCAAGAAGAACTAATACATACAATGAAAGGTTTAGAAAAAGCAAAAATAACTAAATATGGTTATGCTATAGAATACGATGCTATAGATCCAACACAATTACAAATAACATTAGAAAGTAAAATAATAGAAAACCTATACACGGCAGGTCAAATAAACGGAACTAGTGGATATGAAGAAGCCGCCGCACAAGGGTTAATTGCAGCAATTAACGCTACATTAAAATTAGAAAACAAAGAACCACTAATACTAAAAAGAAACGAAGCATACATAGGAGTTTTAATTGATGATTTAGTGAACAAAGGAATTACAGAACCATATAGACTTTTAACATCAAGAGCAGAATTTAGACTTTTACTTAGACACGATAATGCAGATTTAAGATTAACAGAAATAGGTAGAAAAGTAGGATTAATAAATGATAAAAAATATAAAATATTTCAAAATAGAAAGCAAAAAATAGAAAGTTTAACAACATATCTAAAAGAAACTTTTGTAGTTCCTAATCAAATAAATGGCAAATTAAAATTATTAAAATTAAAAGAAATTTATAGCAAAATATCGTTAGAAGAATTATTAAAAAGGCCAGAAATAACAATGAGAGATATTGAGAAGATAATGGATGAAAAAATAGATAAAAGAGCCGGAGAACAAGTAGAAATAGAAATAAAATACAAAGGATATATTGATAAAACAAAAAAAGAAATAGAAAAAATGCTAAAATTAGAAAACAAAAAAATTCCAAAAGATATTAATTATAATAAAGTAAAAAACATAGCGACAGAAGCAAAACAAAAATTAGAAAAAGTAAGACCATTAACAATAGGGCAAGCAACTAGAATAAGTGGAGTAAATCCAGCCGATATATCAATGCTTCTAATTTATTTAAAAAAGGAATATTCAAATGAATGATAAAGAATTAAAAGAAAAAGTTAAAGACCTACAAATAATAGTAGATGAAGAAATGTTTACAAAGTTAAAGAAATATGCAGAACTATTAAAAATATGGAATAAAAAATTCAATTTAACTAGAATCATTGAAAACAATGATATTAATTTAAAACATTTTTATGATAGTCTATGTATACAAAAAGCAATAAACTTATATGAGTACAATAACTTAGTGGACTTTGGAACTGGTGCAGGATTTCCGGGCATGGTTTTAGCAATATTTTTTAAAAACTTAAAAGTAGATTTAATAGAATCAAACACAAAAAAATGTTTATTTTTAAACGAAATTAAAGAAAACTTACTATTAGAAAATGTTAATATAATAAACAAACGCGCAGAAGATTATTCAAAAGAAAACAGAGAAAAATATGATATAGCAACTTGTAGAGCAGTCTCACATTTAAGTACAATAATTGAATTAAGTGTACCGATGATTAAAATAAATGGTTTTTTCGTACCATTAAAAGGCGAAATAAAAGACGAAATAGAAGAAAGCAAATCGAAAATAAAAGAAATAGGTATTAAGATTGAAAAAATAATCAACTATAAGTTACCAATAGAAAATAGTACAAGAAATATAATTATTTTAAAGAAAATAGCAAAAACTGACGATAAGTATCCAAGAGAATATAACAAAATAATAAAAGACTTGAAAAATGTCAAAAAATAAATTACAATATTATATAGAATAGAAGGGGCTGATAACCAGTGAATAATAATGAAAATATGACCAATGCAGTTATTGAAGTATCTGTAGAAGATATAATACCAAATCGCTTTCAACCACGATTAGCTTTTGATGAAAAAGCATTAAAAGAATTATCAGAATCAATAAAAATTCATGGAATTATTCAGCCATTGGTTTTAAGAAGATTAAATGATAAGTTTGAAATAATTGCAGGAGAAAGAAGATACAAAGCAGCATGCATGGCTGGCTTGACTAAAGTTCCTGCTATAATAAAAGAAATAGATGACAATAAAAGTGCAGAAATTGCCGTAGTTGAAAACTTGCAAAGAAAAAATCTAACTGCTATAGAAGAAGCACAATCGTATAAAAAAATATTAGACAAAGGATATTTAACACAAGAAGAATTAGCTGCTAGAATGGGTGTGAGTCAACCAACTATAGCAAATAAATTAAGGTTATTAAATCTAAATCAAGAAGTACAAGATGCTTTATTAGGAAATAAAATAAGTGAAAGACATGCAAGAAGTTTATTAGCTATAACTGATCAAAACATTCAAGTACAAATGTTAAGAAGAATAATTAGCGAAAGGTTAACTGTAAGGCAAACTGATGAAGAAATTTCAAAATTATTAGGTAGACCTATTAATACACAACCACCTAAAGAAGAAAGTAATATTTTTGATACACCTAAAACCAATTTAGGACAAAGCGGGAACATAGAAAATCAGTTTTCAAGCCCAGTAGAAGTTCAACCTGAAGTTGCACAAGAAAACAAAGAAGTATTTTCTTCAAAAGATATAAATGACAATATATTCAATGTTAATACTGAAGAAATAAAAACACATTCAGAAGATATAATTAAGACTCCTGAACCAGCAAACCTAGATATGCTATTGAAAAAAGAAAATGAAATAGAAGATCAAAGACAATTTGATCCTGTGCCACCAAAAAAAATTGATTTAGAAGAGACTGAAGCAAACGTTAACATGGGAGACATAGTTGATGAATCAAAGGTTCCATTTAATCCATTTATAGAACCAGAAAAACCTGAAGTGATGGACTTTTTTACACCAAGTAGCGAACCACTACAACAAGAAACGACAAATTCAATAATAAACGAATTTAGAGAAATGAAAGCAGAAAATAGTGTGGAAACAACCAATGAACCTGAAGTTAAAAATAATTTTGTATCGGCAATTAACACTTCAAGAGATACAATAAATAAATTAAAAGCTTCTGGATTAAATGTAGAATCAGAAGAATTTGATTTTGAAGATATGTATCAAATAATAATCAAAATAAGAAAAGATTAAAAAAATGTATAAAATTACATTTTTTTTAATTTAGAAATAAATTATCAAAAACATTATTACTTAAATTAGGCTCGGTACCTTTAATATAAAACATAACAGAAGCTTTAGAACTTTCATCAATTTTCCCACTTATTGGATTAACCATAGAAGCAGTAACACCAGTTGGAATATCATACCAAGTATTTTCTTTATCACTTAATAAACTTTCTATAGTTTTAGCCCATATTCTTTTAGTAACGATTGATTGCCCAGAGTTAGTTTCCCTATTATCATCGTAGCCATTCCAAACTAGAACAAGCATATCTGGATTATATCCAATCACCCAATAGTCAGTATCAGTACTTCCACTTTTGACCGCATATTTTTTAGTCAAAATATTACTGATTGATAACATAGTCGGACTAGAATAATCAACAAAATTATAATTATAAGTATTGCTCAATAATTCATTTAAAATAAATACGTACCTTTTGTTTAAAACTGATTCCTCCTCAAACTTGTGTTCATATAAAACGTTTCCATCATTGTCTGTCACTTTTCTAATCAAATAAACGTCATTTTTGACACCATAATTTGCTAAAGTATTATAAGCATTGCCATAATCTATCATAGAAATTTCTTCAGTACCTAAGGCTAAAGAAGGATTAGCTTGCAACTCTTTTTCAATTCCCATTCTTTTTGCCGTATTCACCAAAGTGTTTTCACCTAAAAATAAATGAGTTTTTACAGCATAAATATTATCAGAATATGCAATAGCAGTTGCTAATGATATATTTTTATTTCCATATTTATTACCATAATTTTTGGGCGAGTAAGTTTTACCATTATCCATATTAAAAGTAGTTGCTTCGCTGGTAAAAGTAGAAGAAGCTGTAAACCCATTTTCTAAAGCAGCATAATAAAGCAAAGGCTTAAAAGTTGAACCAACTTGCCTTTGTGCTTGAGTGACTCTATTGAACTCACTGATGTTGTAATCAACCCCACCAATTAAAGCCACAACTTTTCCAGAACTAGGTTCAACTGCCATAGAAGCAACTTGATAATCCTCTTGATTTTCCATTTCTTCTTTTATAATATTTTCCATTTTTTTCTGAGCATCCACATCCAAATTAGTATAGATATGTAACCCCCCAGAATCAATTAATGAATCTGGAATACTATCTATGTTTTGTAACTCGTGTAAAACAGCATCTTTATAATAGTTAATACTCATAACAGATTCTGGATCATCTTTACCATAAAAAACGAGGTCAGTGTTTATAGCTTCATTCATTTCATTTTCAGAAATATATCCCTCACTAACCATACTTAGCAAGACAACATTTTGTCTTTCTTTTGATTTTTCAAAATTAGAAATTGGATTATATAAAGAAGGATTTTTTGGAATTCCAACTAATATACTAGCTTCAGCCAAAGATAAATCTTGTGATTCCTTATTAAAGTAAAACTTGCTAGCATTTTCAATACCATATTGTCCAGAACCATAATTTATAGAATTTAAATAACCCTCTAATATTTCATCTTTAGAATAATGAGTTTCAAGCTCCAAAGTTAAAAAAGCTTCTTCGATTTTTCTATCCCAAGTCTTATCGAAACTTAAATATAAGTTTTTAATATATTGTTGAGAGATAGTAGAAGCCCCTTGAGTAATACTACCATTTTTAAAATTAATATAAAAAGCTTTTGCAATTCTTAGAAAATCAAAACCTTTATGCAAATAGAAATTTTTATCTTCGGTAGCTATAGTAGCATTTATAACATAGTCAGATATATCATTAATAGAAACCCATTTATTTTCAGAAGAACTTTCAAAAAAACTTCTATTTGCATTATCATAAAAAACAATAGAATTATTTGTATTAATATCAATTTTTGGTGTAATGTAAGCATACAAATAAAGAGCAACATTACCAGTTACAAAAATTAATACTAAAAAAGCAAAAATCTTGATAACAAAAATCACTTTTTTTAAAAATTTCATATATATCACTATTTTTATTATTAAAAAAAAATAAAAAAATATGAGCAAAAATAACTATAATAAAGCTAAAACTAGAATATAATAAAAAAGATTAATAAAGTACTTGATTTTATATAAAATATAAGTATAATTTTAGGAGATAAGTGAGAGGAGAAAAAATGAAAATAAAAAGTATCAATAAAGAAGACGTTGAAACATTACCATTTGATGATTTAGCATATATTATTTTAAAAGAAAAGGGTAAAAAGATGAAAACGGCAGAAATATTTAAAATTATCTGTGAGTTACAGAATCTCGATGAAACAACATATGAAAACCAAATCGCGGATTTTTTTACATTATTAACTACGGAAAAAAGATTTGTTCAACTCGATAAAGGATGCTGGGACTTAAGAGAAAACCACTCGATAAAGATTGAACAAGAAGATGAAGAAGATTTTGAAGAAGAAATTGTACATAGCGCGCTTGAAGAAGACACTGAAGATAATTATTTAGACGAAACAAAAGAAGTAGACGATGATGAAACAGAAGATGATCTAAAAGACTTAGTAGTAATTGATGAAAATGAACTAGACGACGAATTATAACACTTACTTTAAATTTAGAATAATAAAATTAAAGGAAAGGAGATTATAATGGAAGAAAGATTAGAAATAATATTAGAAAGATATAATTTTTTAAATGAAGAGTTGCTAAAAGAAGAAATATATACAGATTTTAATAAAATGAAACAATTTTCAAAAGAAAAAACATCATTAGAAGAAATTATTGAAAAATATAAGAAATATAAACAGGCAAAAGAAGATTTAGAAACAGCCAAAGAAATGTTAAAAGAGAGCACAGATGAAGAAACAATATCGTTTGCAAATGAAGAAATACAGATTATTGCAGACAAAATTGAAAAACTTACACAAGAATTAACAATAATGTTATTACCTAAAGATCCAAATGACGGAAAAAACGTTATTGTAGAAATAAGAGGTGCTGCTGGTGGAGACGAAGCAAATATATTTGCTGGAGATCTATACAGAATGTACTTGAAATATGCTGAAAAAGAAAATTGGAAAATAGAAATAATAAATGAATCACACAGCGATAATGGCGGTTTTACAATAGTTGAATTTATGTTAAAGGGAGACAATGTTTATTCAAAATTAAAATATGAAAGTGGGTCACATCGAGTACAAAGAGTGCCGGTAACAGAAAGTCAAGGTAGAATACACACATCAACAGCAACAGTATTAGTGATGCCAGAAGCAGAAGAAGTGGATGTAGAAATAAAAGAAAGTGATATTAAAATAGATGTGTTTAGAAGTAGTGGCGCAGGCGGACAAAGTGTAAATACTACAGATTCAGCTGTTAGAATAACGCATATACCGACAAACATAGTAGTAACTTGCCAAAACGAAAGAAGTCAAATAAAAAATAGAGAAAAAGCATTACAAATATTGAAAACAAGGCTATACGAACAAAAACTTAGAGAACAAGAAGAACAAGAAGAAAACAATAGAAAAATAAAAATTGGTACTGGGGATAGGTCAGAAAAAATAAGGACATACAATTATCCACAAAATAGAGTAACAGATCATAGAATTAATTTTTCTGTAATGAATTTAGATAAAGTGATGGAAGGTAATTTGGATGAAATAATAGAAGCCTTAATAACAGAGGATACAAAAAGAAAAATGGAAACAACAAATGAATAAATTAACAGATTATATATCAAAGATAGAGATTGAGGAATTAAGAAAAACAAAAAAATACACACAAAAAAATATTAAAAAAATTATGAAGAACTACCCTTCACAATATATAATAGGTTATGTAAACTTTTATGGTTATAAGATACTAGTAAATAAAAATGTATTAATCCCTAGATACGAAACAGAAACACTAGTATACAAAACACTAAAATACATGAAAGATAAAAAAATAAGAAATCCAAAAATACTAGATTTATGCACTGGTAGCGGTTGCATTGCCATAACATTAAAAAAAGAGCTATTAAATGCCGATGTAACTGCAACAGACATATCAATAAAAGCATTAAGTTTAGCTAAAAAAAACGCCAAAATAAATAACGTAGATATAAAATATATTAAAAGTAATTTATTTAAAAAAATTAAAAATGAAAAATATGATGTAATAATAAGCAATCCTCCATACATTCCAACGAAAGAAAAATTATCAAAAATAGTAAAACATGAACCAAGAAGAGCATTATATGGTGGAAAAAATGGAACAAAACTCATATTGCAAATCTTAAAAGATTATAAAGAATATTTAAAACCGCAGGGAATATTAACTATTGAGATACATGAAACTCATAAAAAAATATTAAAAAAAGTATTAGAAGAAAACAAGTTAAACTACACTTTTGAAAAAGATTTAACAGGAAAAAATAGATATTTATTTATATTTAATGAATAAAAAAATAAAAACTTAACCAATATTAATTTAGAAAGGTTGGGTTTTTTTATGAAAAAAGTATTAATAATTGTGGGAATAATCATATTAATAGTAATATATAACAATGAAGAAAAAAAATATCTTACTATACCAGATGAAGCAATAAGGTATAGAATTATTCCAAATAGTAACAGCGCCGAAGATATTGCTGCTAAAGAATCAATACAAAAATCCTTAGAAAAAGATCTAAAAGAGATAATGGATACTTCATCTATACAAGAAACTAGAAACAAAATAATAACAAACTTAGACAAAATAAAAAACAATATAGAAAATACAAAAAATAAAATAAATTACGACAAAAATATAAACATAAAGTATGGTTTAAATTATTTTCCAGAAAAGCAATATGAAGGAATAACGTATGATGAAGGATACTATGAATCTTTGGTGGTAGAAATAGGAAAAGCAGAAGGAAACAATTTCTGGTGCGTTTTATTTCCTCCACTATGTATGATGGAAACAGAAAATACTGAAGATGTAGAATACACTTTTTTTCTGACTGACATAATAAACAAGTTAATTAAATAAGTATAAATATGAGAATAAAAACTATACTTAAATAGGTGATCAAGATTGGAACACATAACTTTAATATTAATTGCAATAAGTTTAAGTATAGACGCGTTCACTTTATCTGTAGCATATGGACTACTAAATATAAAAAAAGAAAAAATTATTTTAACTTCATTGTTAGTAAGTCTATTTCACTTTTTTATGCCTTTAATTGGTATAATGTTTGGTAAATTATTAATAAATACACTCTCACTTAATTCAAAAGGAGTATTAATAATTACTCTATCAATAATACTAGTAGAAATGATAAAGTCAAATAATAAGGAATTTAAGGAAAAAAACATAAATTTTCTTGAATCACTCACATTTGCTTTTCTAGTATCTATTGATAGTTTTTTAATTGGAACAGGTTTAAATTATTTTACATCAAAAGTAATAATTTCAAGCATATATTTTTCAATAAGCAGTTTTATTTTTACCATGATAGGATTTTTTTTAGGAAAGTTTATAACAAATAAATTAAAAAAAACAGCTAAAATAATTTCAATAATAATTTTATTTACATTAATTATATATTTTTTATGTAAATAAGAATGAAAGCAGATTGACTTAAACTATTAAAAATAATATATTAAAAATGGGAGAAACTATGAATAAATATGAAATAATACTTAAAGCATATAAAGAAGGATATGCTATACCGCAGTTTAACATTATAAATGTAGAGTATGCGAGATACATATTGGAAGAATGTGAAAATCAAAAATCGCCAGTAATACTAGGTGTAAGTGAAAAGGTTGCAAAACATTTAGGTGGTTTTAATGTTACAAAAAAAATAATAGAAGGATTAATTATAGATTTAAATATAAAGATCCCAGTTATCTTACATTTAGATCATGCAAAAACAAAAGAAATATGTGAAAAAGCTATAAAAGCAGGCTTCGATTCAGTGATGATAGACTATTCGTCACATACATTAGAAGAAAATATAAGTGTAACTAAATCATTAGTACAAGAAAATCCAAATATAATTATAGAATGCGAAGTTGGAAGCATTGGAAAAAATGGTAATGAGGGTATAATATATTCAAAATTAGAAGACATAATTAGAATAAAAAGAGAAACAAATGCTCAACTTATAGCACCAGCATTTGGAACTGTACATGGAGTTTATAAAGGAACACCAATTTTAAATTATGAATTATTGAAACAAATAAAAGAAAATATAGATACACCATTAGTGATGCATGGAGGTTCTGGACTAAGTGAAGAAAGTTTTAAAGAAAGTATAAGAAATGGAATTGCAAAAATAAACATTAATACAGAATTAAAGCATGCTTGGACGAATTCTTTGAGAAAATATTTAGAACAAAATCAAAATGAAACAGATCCAGTATTCATTATTGAATCTACTAGTCAAGGAATAAAAAAGGTAGTATCAGAACTAATAAACATATTTGGAAGTAGAAATAAAGCATAGGGAGGTTTTAAAATGTCTAAATTAAAGATTGAAGGAGGCAATGTATTAACTGGCAGTATAAAAATAAGCGGAGCCAAAAATAGTGCTGTTGCTTTAATACCAGCTGCAATATTATCTAAAACAAGAAGTACTATATTTAACGTACCTAAAATAAGTGATATAGAATATTTAATTAAAATAACTGAATTACTAAACTGTCAAGTATCAATAAAAGAAGACATTATAACGATAGATACTACTAATATTAAGTACAATGCTATTCCAGAAGAATTGAGCCAAATGATGAGAGCATCCTATTATTATATGGGGGCAATGTTAGCAAGATTTAAAAAAGCAGAAATTTCTTTTCCTGGAGGGTGTAAAATTGGAAATCGCCCAATTGATTTACATTTAAAGGGGTTTGAAAAACTTGGCGTAAAAATAACTCAAATTAAAAACAAATATATACTTGAAGCCGAAGAATTAATAGGAACAAAAATATATTTAGATTTTGCCAGTGTTGGCGCAACAATTAATTTGATGCTCGCTGCAGTTGGTGCGAAGGGAACAACAATAATAGAGAACGCAGCGAAAGAGCCTGAAATAGTTAACATTGCATCATTTTTAATAAATATGGGTGCTCAAATAAATGGAGCAGGAACAAGTACAATAATAATTGAAGGAACCAGTGATTTGGATAATGGAATAGTAGAAGTATTTCCAGATAGAATAGAGGCCTCAACATACCTAATTTTGGGAGCTTTAATAGGAAAAAACCTGACCATAGAAGGCGCAATAAAGGAACATATAAACTCAGTACTTGATAAGCTAGTAGAAGTAGGTGGAAGATATAATATATCAAACAATAAAATAACAATATCAAAAATCAGTAATATAAAACCAGTAAATATAAAGACACAAGTATATCCAGGATTTCCCACAGATGTACAACAACCATTTACAACGCTATTAACTCAAGCAAATGGAAACTCCAAGATAATTGAAACTATATATGAGTCAAGGTTTAAGCATACAGAATATCTAAATCTAATGGGAGCAAATACGGAATACGATGGTAATATCTTATATGTTAAAGGTCCGACAAAATTAAAAGGAAATAATGTTTATGCAACTGACTTAAGAGGAGGCGCATCGCTTGTAATAGCTGCCCTTATAGCAGAAGGAACAACAATAATAGACAATACTGAACACATATTAAGAGGCTACGAAGACATAATAATAAAGTTGCAAAAAGTTGGTGCTAAAATAGAAGAAATATAAATAAAATTATTACAAAGGAAATGGTAATTATGAAACACATTAAATTTGTAATTTTTTTAGTTAGTGCTATAATCATAATTTTTATATACAATATAACAAATGATAAAAAAATAACGTATTTAGCACTAGGCGATGGTTTAGCAAAAGGACAAACCCCATTTGATACATTTGGGGAAAGTTATACTGATTATTTTTATAATTATTTAAAAAGTAAATACAAAGTAAACGATAATTATAAGACTTTTACACAATCAGATTATAGAATAACAGATTTAATAAATGACATAGATAATGTTTATACAATAAAAGAAGAGAATAACTTAACTATAACAAGTTTAATCAAAAAAGCAGATATAATAACAATATCCGTGGGAAGTGATGAATTGTTTTATAAGTTAAAACAATATAACGACAATATTAAAATAGGAAACAAACAAAAAATAATAAAATATATAGATGAAATGTTTCAAGATGCAAACAAATTAATAGAAAAAATAAGAAAGTACAATAAAGGTCCTATTATATTTATTGGGTATTATAATCCGATACCTTTTTCACAAACAAATGAAACAACAATGGATAATATATTTAACTACATTGACTTAAAATTTAACGAAATAATAAACAAAAACACTTTTTATTTAGATATATATGATACATTTAAAGAAAAGGAAACATATTTACCAAACAAAAATAACGTTTTTCCCTCTTTAGAAGGATACAATTTAATTTCAAATGAGCTTATTAAATTGGTTGAAGAAGAAAAACTCATTTAAAACCATTGACGAAACAAAAATAAATGATATAATACATTAAGAGTTTCTATAGTTATATGTAACTATGGCGAAAGGAGAATGAAAATGAAAAAAGGAATTCATCCAGAACTAAAAGAATGTAAAGTAAGGTGTGCATGTGGATATGAGTTTACTACAAAATCAACTTTAGAAGAAATACAACTAGAAACATGTCCAAAATGTCATTCATTTTACACTGGAAAGCATATGACAGCTAAAACAGGCAATGTACAAAAGTTCAAAGATAAGTATGGAATAAAATAAAGACAAAGGTCTTTTTTTATTGAAAAAAAATTCTTAAATGCTATAATGAAAGAGGTGATAATATGAAAATAGGTATAGCATGTGACCACCGAGGATACGCACTTAAAAATAAAGTTATTAAATATTTAAGCAAAGATAATATAATTATAGATTATGGGACGGATTCCGGTGTGATTGTTGACTATGTAGATTATGCAAAAAAACTATGTGAAAACGTAAAAAAAGATAAGCTGGATTTTGGAATACTCATATGTGGTACCGGAATTGGAATGACTATTGCCGCGAACAAAATAAAAGGCATTATGTGTGCGAAAATTGACAATGAAGAAGAAGCGTATTACGCTAAAGCGCATAATAATGCAAACGTTATAAGTATTAGTTCTAAAAAAAATATACTTGTTGTTAAAGACATGCTAGATAAATATATGAAAGCAGAATTTATAGATAGCGAAAGATACAAAAAAAGGATAACAAAAATAAAAAATTTAGAAAAAAATAGTTCTAAAAATAAGAAATAAGAATATATAAATACATGAAATCAAAATACATTTATATATTCTTTTTAGTAGTAATTATTTTACTTTTAGTTGCTACTCCAAAATTAAAAAATCAAGAAATTATTAGTAATAACAAAGAATTATCCGAATCGACAAATGTAAAAGTCAAAGTTGATAAAGAAAATGTCACTATTGAACTAAATTTAGAAGAATATGTGACTGGGGTTTTAGGCTGTGAAATGCCCGCTCTTTTTGAAGAAGAAGCATTAAAAGCAGGTGCAGTAGCAGCTCGGACATACGTTTTAAATAAGCTCCAAGTGAATAAAAATAATACAATTTCTTCCACTACAAATGATCAATGTTATAATACTAGTGAAGAACTTCAAAATAAATGGCAAGAAAGTTATCAAAAATATTTACACAAGATAGAAAAAGCAGTAAAAGATACCACTGGAGAATATATGACATATGAAGATAATATAATTAAAGCATATTACTTTTCTACGTCAAACGGATATACAGAAAATGTAGAAAATGTATTTGGCGAACAATTAGATTATCTGATAAGTGTAGAATCCCCATACGACAAGAATACTAAACAATTTTATAACAAAATCTTAATAAATAAAGAAGAATTTTTAAGCAAATTAAACTTAATAGAAAATCCAAATATAAAAATTGGAAATATAACAAGAACAGAATCAAACAGAGTAGAAACAATAACAATAAACGATAAAATATATTCGGGTATAGAAATTAGACAACTTTTAAATTTAAGATCTACTGATTTTGATATTTCTATAGTAGAAGGCGGAGTAGTAATAGTAACAAAAGGCTATGGACATGGAGTAGGCATGAGTCAATACGGCGCTAACGAACTTGCAAAAATAGGTTATACTTATGATGAAATATTAAAACATTATTATAGTGGAATAGAAATAGTCAAATAAATGTATAAATAAAACAAATTTGTTCACAATTATAAGTAGGAGAGTGAACAAATGATTAAAGTAAAAAAATTAATTGTGCCATCAATATATTTAGTAGCTGTAACATTGATAATTGCAAGTATAGTACTAGTTATTACAAGTATAAACAAGTATCTTACTATACCAAAAGATTATAATTATTCTATACAAACGCAATTCGAAAATATATTACCAGTAGTAGATGTAGGGCATACAATAATTAAACCATATTTATCCGAAAAAGTAACAATAGGAAAATATTTTTACGACTTCGAAGCAGATGAAGAGAGACAACAAAACAGTTTGATTTTATATGAAAATACATATATGCAAAATTCTGGCGTAGATTATATAAGTGAAGAAACATTTGATATAGTTTCTGTTTTAGACGGAGAAGTTATATCAATTGAAACAGATTCAACATTAGGTAAGATAGTTAAAATAAAACATGAAAAAAATATTATAACAGTATACCAAGGTATAGATAACATAGAAATAGAACAAGGCGACAAAATTAATCAAGGAACAATTATTGGAACTAGTGGAACATCAAAAATTAATACAAACTATAATACATCGCTACATTTTGAAGTTTATTATAATGGTGAATTAATCGATCCAGAAAGTTTTTATACATTAAATTTTGAAGACCTATAGGTCTTTTTTTATATTTATTAAATATAGTTAGTAAGGGGGTTATGTAAAATACAAATGCTAGAAAGAATAAAAAATGAAGCTACATATATAATAGAAACAAGTAAAACTATTAGAGAAATAGCTAAACAATTTAACGTTAGCAAAAGTACGGTTCATAAAGATTTAAAATATAGACTAAAATCTATTAACTTAGAATTATTTGTAGAAGTTGAAAAAATATTAAAAAAGCATTTGGCAATGAGGCATATAAAAGGAGGTGAAGCAACAAGAAGAAAATATTTAAAAACCAAAAGGTCACTTATTTGATTAACCTCATCTAGGTAATTAATTCCTTTATTTTTAGCTAAAATTGTGATATATTTAATAGCATAAAGGATAAGAAGAGGTAATAATTATGGTGAACTTTGTTGTAGTGGAAGATAATAAATTGCATAGGAAAAAAATAAAAAATATAATTTTAAAGTACATGATGAAAAATAAAATAGAATTTGACATAATCGAGTTTGAAGATTATAACAAAGAGTTAGAAGAACATATGAGCTTATCAGATGAACATAACATATACATATTTGATTTTGAATTGCCAAGTACAACTGCAATAGACTTATCTAGGAAATTAAGAGAAACCGATTGGCTAAGTCCTATAATTATTTTTACCGTTAACGGCGGAATGGCATATGATACATTTAAACAAAGATTACAAATTTTAGATTTTGTAAATAAACAATTTGAAGCAGAGAAGAATCTTCATGAATTATTTGATATTTGTTTTAAACAATTTAGTACCAAAAAAACATTAAATTTTAAGTACAAGGGTATAGACTATAATTTAGATATGAATAAAATATTGTATGTTTATAGAGATACGGTTGAAAGAAAATGTATAATAAACACAACAAATAACAAAAAATACAAAATAATTATTAACATATCGGATTTGTCTAAAAAACTAGATAGCAGGTTTAAATTTACTCATAAAGCATGTTTAGTAAATACTGACAAAGTTGAAGCATATGTTTGGAAAGATAATAAAATAATATTTGAAACAGGAGAAGAAATATACTTTTTATCAAAAACTCATAAGAAGGATTTAAAGTAAAATGAGTTTAAATTACATTTTTTCTTATGTAATTGTGTTTTATGGCGTTTTTGTATTTTTTATCACTTACAAACATTTAACAAAAAGACATAAAGAAAAAATATATAAAAACCAGCTTATAATAATATTATTTTTTTCTGCAATACAAATTTACATGGGGCTATCAATATTTAATCAATATAAATTATTTATAAATCTTTTCTTGAATATTGTTTTAATAAATATTATTTATAAAGATGACATAAGAAAAATTTTTCTGATAATGATAATCATATACACCATAGAGATTTTATTTGAAATTACGTATTCGTTTACTTTTATAATTTTAAATTTTAATACATTTGAAGTAACAACTACTGATACATTATTTATGCGAAACTTATTTTCTTTACTAATTTACTTAAGTATCTTATTAATAATACACATTTCCAAGGTAAAAAAATTTTTAGTTAAAACTATAGATTTAATAATAATTAAAAGAAATAAGACAATAAAAATGTTGATTATAATATTTTTTGCTTTTATAGTATATATTATATTTATTTTAACGTTTAATATAAGTGTTTCAAATTATTACAATAACCTAGTTGCAGTAATAATTATATTATGTTGCATGTGCTTGATAATTATATATAAATTACAATTAATTAGTGTTATTGAAAACGAAAAAATAATTTTAAAATACATGACAAAATATGAACTATTACTAGATCAGTATAAGATTAATAAACATGAAATGCTAAATAATCTAATTTTATTGAGTAGTTTTAAAAATAAAAATAGTAAAAAGTATACGGCCACGTTAAATGACATAATAAAAAAATATTCTGAAAAGGGAAGTTATTATAACAATATAGCTCATTTACCATATGGAATAAAAGGAATCTTATATTACAAAATGAATACAATAGAAAAAAATAAATTAAACATCGTGTTTTATTGTACTAAAAACTTAAATAAGTTTATAAATGAAGATAATGCTAAAGATTATTCAAAACTATGCAAATTACTAAATATATTTTTAGATAATGCTATAGAATCGGCATTAAGAAGTAAGAAAAAATTAATTATAATTGACATATACAAAGAAGAAAAATACATAGTATTTTACATTGAAAATAGCTTTGATGGAAATGTAGATGTAAGCTTATTAAAAAATAAATACTATTCTTCCAAAGGTCAAAATCGCGGGTTGGGTTTATATGTGGCAAGTCAATTAAAAAAGCAATCTAAAACAATTACTTATAAGCAATACATAAATAACAACGGTAATTTTGTTACATTATTAAAGATTAAATTTGAATAAACACATTATCCATTTGAATTATTATCAGTCATCAAAAAACATTTTATCTTTTTTCGCATTAAATTCTTATAATAACAATTAAAGCATTTTGCTGTGTCTATATATTAATAAAAAATAAAAGCACAAATATAAATACAGTGTAAAATTAATATTAAAAAAATATTTATAAAAACCTCTAGAGAAATCTAGGGGTTCCTATAAATTTAAGAAAAAATTTTAAAAAATCTTTTCAATATTAATGTTATTTTATTAATGATTTAGGTGTTTCAGATTCTTCAAACCAGCCAATCCATGAAGCGCCACTTGTAGTTAATGCAAAAAATGCACCTAAAGCAGAAACAACTGTTGCAAATAATTTCATACTAACCTCCTTCCTTTCTATAAAAATACTTAAACTGCGCTATCTATATTTGAATAATTTATATAATTATCATACTTCAGTTTAAATATTTTATAACTAATTGGCAATATCATAAGGGTTTCCAAAATAATTGAAAAAAATAAAATATTTTGTAGGTATGTACTTTGCAAAGAATAAATTAAATAAATGTACGTAATTATCGTTATCGAACACAGATATTTATGCACACGCCTTTTCCTTTTACTTATAATGGGTTTTTTTTCAGTATCAGCTGGAGCATATTTAAATGCTAGTAATAAACAAATGAAGGCTATAACTATTAAATATGGTTTTTGAATATTTGTAACCAAGCATAAATAGGGCATCAACAGGAATACTAAAGTTGAACCTAGCCAGCATTGCCAACTTTTTTTGGCATGTAATCCGTAACCATTAACCCTCAGCAGTGTGTAAAAAAACATAAATAGTAACAAAGTTTTAATGGTCCCCAAGAAATATGATAAGCCAAATATTACAATAGTCTTGGTAATTGTTAAATAAAATGATTCAATCCCATATTTTATTTCGGCTAATTTAACTTCATCATAATTTTTATATTTAATAATTGGGGCCATTAAATTGTTAACAACCACTTCCTTCACAAATCCTCCTAACAATTAAAAATATAACAAAAAAATAAAGAAAAATATTAAAACTAGTTTCATACTTGTAAAAAAAAGTGTTAAATTTCATTTAAAGAAAAATTATGATATTAAAAGTAAAAATAGACAAAAAAAGACAACGTATAAACAATTAAATTTTATAAAATATTTAAATGTAATATAATCATGATGTGGTATAAATGTCAGATTTTAGCGATCGGAAAATCATGATATATAATTGGAGGTAAATTTTGATAGGCTTATGTGAAAAGAGGTGGAAAGTGTGAACAAAGGCAGAGTTAAATGGTTTAATAATGAAAAAGGTTATGGATTTATTGAAACTGGTGAAGCGTTAAATGAAGATGTATTCGTACATTATTCTGCGATTGAGTGTGAAGGCTATAAGTCGTTAAAAGAAGGCGATATAGTTGAGTTTACATTAATAAAAACTGCTAAAGGAAGTCAAGCTATTAATGTAAAAGAAGTTAAATTAACTACTGTATAGTAGTTTTTTTACTCTTGATATGATAATATTATATTAGGAGGTCATATTATGAAATATTTAATTCGAGGAGAAAAATTAGAAGTAACAGACTCAATAAGAAAATATATAGAGGAAAAATTATCAAAAATGGATAAATACTTAGATAATCCAGAAAATATTGAGGCAAAAATTCTAATAAAGGTAAAAGGTGTTGAACAAAGAGTAGAAGTTACAATACAAACAAAAGGCTATTTTTTAAGAGCAGAAGAAACGCATAGTGACTTATATGCAGCCGTTGATTTAATAATAGACAAGTTGGAAAGGCAATTTAGAAAATACAAAACGAAACTGATAGATAAATCAAGACAAGAAAATATACCTGATTTTTATGAAATAGATGCAAATATTGATGAAGAAATTGTTAAAAGGAAAAAAATATATCTAAAACCAATGGACGAAGAAGAAGCAATAACACAAATGGAATTGTTAGGTCACACGTTCTTTGTATTTAAAAACATAGAAAGTGGTTTAATTTGTGTAATATATAAAAGACACGATGGTAACTACGGACTAATAGAAACAAACTAGCACTGAAAAGTGCTTTTTTTAAAGCACTAAATATGTTACAATAAACATTAAGGATGTGATAACATGGGAATATTTAGTAACATATTTAATCATGAAGCAAGAGAATTAAAAAGATTTAATAAATTAGCAGATGAAATAATAGAAAAGGAAGAAGAAATATCAAAATTAAAAACAGAAGATTTTGTAAAAAAAACAGAAGAATTTAAAAATAGACTATCAAATGGAGAAAGTTTAGAAGATATAATTGTAGAAGCCTTTGCTCTTGTAAGGGAAGCTGCATGGAGAGTATTAAAAGAAAAACCTTATAGGGTACAAATTATAGGTGGGTTAGCTATACATTATGGTAATATTGCAGAAATGAAAACTGGTGAAGGAAAAACGTTAACTTCTACAATGCCAGCATACCTAAACGCGTTAGAAGGAAAAGGCGTACATATAGTAACCGTAAACGAATACTTATCAACCCGTGATGCAGAATGGATGGGAAAAGTTTATGATTTACTTGGAATAACAGTGGGGGTTAATAAAAAAGACTTAACTCCTCAAGAAAAAAAAGAAGCTTATAGTAAAGATATAACATATACAACTAACAACGAATTAGGATTTGATTACTTAAGAGATAACATGGTGGTTAGAAGTGAAAATAGAGTTCAAAGAGGACTTAACTTTGCAATAATAGATGAAGTAGATTCAATTTTAATAGATGAAGCAAGAACACCGTTGATAATATCTGGCGGAGTAAGTAAAAGCGCTGATTTATATATACTTGCAGATAAAGCCGCAAAAAGTTTAACACTAGATGATTATGTAATAGATGAAAAAACAAAAAAAGTAACTTTAACAGAAGAAGGCGTAAAAAAAGCAGAAAAACTATTAAAAGTAGATAATTTATATGATATTAATAATGCAATGTTAGTACATAATCTTGACAAAGCTTTATCAGCAAACTATTCGTTTAAAAAAGATGTGGATTATGTCGTAGATAATGACAAAATAATAATTGTTGACGCATTTACAGGAAGATTAATGCACGGAAGACAATACTCTGATGGATTACACCAAGCATTAGAAACTAAAGAAGGTGTGACTATTAATAGGGAAACCAAAACACTAGCAACAATTACATTTCAAAACTTATTTAGAATGTATAATAAATTATCGGGGATGACAGGAACCGCAAAAACTGAAGAAGAAGAATTTAGAAACATATATAACATGTATGTTATAGAAATACCAACAAACATGCCAGTTATAAGAGAAGATTTGAACGATCTCGTATATATAAATATAAAAGGAAAATATAACGCATTAGCTAATACTATTGATGTAATACATAAGACAGGACAACCTATACTAGTCGGTACAGCATCAATAGAGAGTTCCGAACTACTTAGTTCATTACTTAAGAAAAGAGGAATAAAACACGAGCTATTAAACGCAAAAAACCACGAAAAAGAAGCGGAAATAATAAAAAACGCGGGTCAAAAAGGTTCTGTTACAATAGCAACAAACATGGCAGGTCGTGGTACTGATATTAAGTTAGGCGAAGGTGTTAAAGAGTTAGGAGGCTTAGCAGTACTGGGATCTGAAAGACATGATTCCCGAAGAATAGATAACCAATTGAGGGGTAGAAGTGGGCGTCAAGGAGATCCTGGAATAACTAGATTCTTTATTTCTATGGAAGACGATTTAATGGCGAGATTTGGGTCAGATAGAATGAAAGCTATTATGACCACATTTGGAATAAAAGAAGATCAACCAATAACACATAAAATGTTATCAAAAAACATTGAAAGTGCTCAAAAGAGAGTTGAAGGATTTAATTACGACAGAAGAAAAGCGCTACTAGATTACGATAATGTTATTAGTCGCCAAAGAGAAATAATTTATGAAAGAAGAAATGAGATTTTAGACCAAGAAAGTATAAGAGAAAGAATATTAGAAACTTTTAAGGAATATGTACATCAAGAAGTTACTAGTCACATACCACCTGAAGATAAATTAACAATAAACGATATAGATAATATAGTTGAACATTTTAATGCTAACTTACTTAAAAGTAAGAAAATAACTAGCAAAGATTTAGAAAACAAAACAGTTGAAGAAATTGTGGAATTTATAAACAATATTGTTAATACAGACTATAAAGAAAAATTAAAGGATGTTCCTAAGGAAATTCAAAATGATTTTGAAAAAGCAATAACATTAAGAATATTGGATAAAAACTGGATGGAACAATTAGATGCTATGGAACATTTAAAGGAAGGTATTGGACTAAGGGGATATGCTCAAACAAATCCATTACAAGCATATGCACTTGAAGGATTTGAACTATTTGATAATATGTTAGCACAAGTAAACAGAGAAATAACAACGTTTTTATTAAAAGCAGAAGTTAGACAAAACCTAGAACGCCATGAAAATAAAAATATAAAAACTAATGATACAAAAGAAGAAACTAAAAAAATCCCAAAAAGAGTTAGCAAAAAAATTGGAAGAAACGATCCTTGTCCTTGCGGTTCGGGTAAAAAGTATAAAAACTGTTGTGGAAAGTAGCATAAAATAAGGGTTTGCGAAGGTTTTAAAAATCAAAA
>CALVOQ010000004.1 GCA_944350335.1 uncultured Bacilli bacterium | reverse complement strand
TTACAAACTCAACCGACAGTTAGTTTACTTTAATAAACCTTTAGTTTAGTTTTAGTTTATTACACAAATTACTATTTAACGATTTGTTTGTTGTGCTAATTATATCATTAAAACAGAAAATAATCTATACTGTTGGACAATGTTGTTTAAATTTAATTTTTCCATATTTAATTCTTTTAAATTAAAGAATAAATTGTATAATTAGACCAACTAATGAACAAATTATTAAGGCTATTAATTCGCCTTTTAAACTTTCTTTGATGTGAAACCAGTAGTTGTGATATTCTTTTTTCATATCTTCAGTCCCTTTAAATACAAACTTCTTTGATTGACAAAACCAGCAAATATCTATGATTAAAGCATCATAGATATTTACAACTGTCCATATTAATAAGCCATATCCAAATCCTTCTTTAAATGTTGTATATCCATTTATGTATCTTAATATTAAACTAATAATGATTATAATAAATATTGAAACTAAACTTTTGGCAAGTATTTTATCATTTTTTGTTGGAATTTTATCTCTATATTCGCTTAACGACTTGACTCTTTCTTGTATTTTAGGTGGATAATTATACAATGTCTTTATTGGATTTCTAGACATAATGTATACCATAATAGTAAATAATGCACATAGTATTATACATTCTATAACAATAATCATATTTATTCCTTTCATCTTTTTCTAATTCTTGTATTAATTATATAATAAAAGTTGAAAATAATCTATTTAGATATGTGTTATTAAAGCAAGCCAAAACCATCTATAGCATTATTTTTAATTTTGTGTTACTATGATACTCATGAGAAATGAAATTATTGAGTTATTTAAAGAAGAGGGACTATCAAAAATTGGATTTGTTAAATTAGAATATTTTAAGGAGTTAGAAGAAACGTATTATTTGCAATATAAATATGAGTATAAAACTGAATTTCAAGTTGGAAATGTTGATGATAAAACCTTTAAAAATAATACTTTGTTTAACTCTGCAATAGTTGTACTTATGCCATATAAAAGGTATTCAAGTAATGTTAAAATTGATTGTGCTTACGTAGCATCTAGTTTTTGTGGCATTGATTACCATATTATACTTAAAGATAAGTTAAAACTTATTTCCGATTTTTTATTAAAACTTGGTTTTAAAGCAAAAATATGTGTTGATAACAATGAGTTAGATGAAAGGTATTTAGCATACAAAGCTGGATTAGGTTTTTATGGTCTGAATCATTTGTTGATTAATGAAGAATATGGTACGTATTTTTTTATAGGAGTAATATTAACTGATGCAGTATTTGAATATGATGAAGTGAAGGGTGAGGAGTGCTTAAAATGTGGAAAATGTATCAAAAACTGTCCAGGTGAAGCGATTAAAGGTAATGGTATGTTTGATGGAAAGAGTTGCGTTAGTTATATAAATCAGAAAAAGAATATGACGAGTAGGGAAGAAAGATTTATTAATCAATGTATTTTTGGTTGTGATATATGTGCAGAAGTTTGTCCTCACAATGATAAGGTTACTATTTGTGAGGATGAAAGAGTACTAATAGATGTAAAGAATTATAAACATATGAGTAACAGAAATTTTAATAATAAATATAAAAATTACGCTTTTTCTTGGCGTGGGAGAAATGTTTTTGAAAGAAACATTAATATTTATAAACAAAAACTAGAAAAATAAATGGATTTATGATAATATTTTAATGTAGGAGGTATTCAATGGAGAAAACAAGTGAAAAAAAAGTAATACCAGTTAAAAATTATATTATACTAATAATTATTTTTATTGTAACGGCAGTAATTACAATTTATGTGAATGCGTGGATAAAAACTTATAAAATAAGTAATGATATAAGTCCAATGGCAAATTTGGTGCAAGAAATAACTCTAAGTGATCTTGAAGTTACAATGTCTGAAACTACCGTGGCAATACTTTATATAGCCAACGACGTAAATTATGAACTAGATAATGATATTTTACAAAGAGTAAATGCAAACGAATTAAATGATTATTTTTATTATATGAATGTCGGTGATGTTTCTGAAAAAGAAACTATTGATGTATTAAAAAGTTTTTTTGATAATTTAAGTGATGATATTAATGCAATCCCAATGTTGATTTATATCAAAGATGGAAAAGCGGAAAAAATTATTGATTCAGAAAAAAGAACAATAACAGTAAATGACTTTAATGTTATTGTTGATAGTTACTTAACAATAGACTAATAAAAAGAACTTGTAATTAAGTTCTTTTATAATGTTTCAACTTTTTTCTTTTTTGAAATTATGTAAGTTATTGTCCCAATTGCTAGTAATGTAGAACCAAATATAAGGTAACTTGCTACTCCAGTTTTAGGATTATCTATAGTTTCGTTTAATATTTTAATAACTGGACTACATTGATTAGCATCAGTATTTTGAACAGTATTTCCATTAAAGATTATTGTTGGTGCTTCATTTATAACTAGTTCTAAACCTATTAGACTATCGTCAACAACTGACTTTAAGCTTAAACTATACCTAACTTTTTCTACCTGGTTAGATGCTACATCTCCAACATTCCACTGTATTGCTTTTGTTGTTTCATCTAGTGTAGCATTTGTAGGGTTACCAACTAAAGCAACATCAAAATTTTCAACAATATATGTGGCTAGTGGCATTGTAATGCTTGTGCCATTTTTTGCAGGAATTAATGTCGCATTAATTGCTGCGTTTGTTTCCTCAACATTTGATACACTTATAGCATTTTCCACACTTGCTGTAGCAGTTGTATAAAGTATTAATGTTGCATCACTAGTATTAGCAGTAATTTGTGATTTTAAAGTTGATGCATCATTAGTTGTATCAACAACTATTATTATCTTGTTGTCGCTATCACTACTAAATGAAGTTAATGCTGATTCTACAGCTTGATTAACAGTAGTGCCTGCAGTAACACTTACGGCTTTTAACTCATCTAACCCCGTTGCAACTTCTGAAATTGTTTGCGCAAATGGTTTTGTTACTAGTGGCTCAGATACTAATATTGAACCAATTTTAGTGTATTCTGTTCCAAGATTAGTAAATACATCTTCTGTTAATTCTTTAAAACTACTAATAGTTGTTTCATCATTTGAACCATTGAATATATACATTATTTCAGTATTTCTAGCGTTATTTAATGTCAATTCAATAGTTATATTGCCATTTACCAAGTCTTGCTCAACTATTTCTTGTCTTAAAGTACCAACTGTTTCTCCTTCATCAGTTTTGAATAAATACTGTTTTGCTTTTTGAACAATTTCTAGTCTATTATTTGCTGCACTTAAAATTGGCATATTTATTAATCCAATCATTAAAATGCAAGTAATAATAACTAGTCTTCTTGTCTTTTTCATTTAAATCCTCCTTTATTATTATCTATATTATATCACATTTTTCAATTTTTAAATATTTTTTTTAAATATTTTAAATATTTTACATTAATAATTTCTTCTTTTATTTCTTCATTTATGTTATCATTATAATAGTAAGGTGATTATATGAAATTGCTTAAAGTAAGATTTTCTAGTAATAAAATATTTTTTTCACAAGAAAAAAATAGTAAAAATTTAAGTAATTTTCTTAACTCAAACAATATATATAATAATGAATTATTATATTCTTTTTCATATTTACTTAAAAATAAAGACGAAGTTAAACAAGTAATAAATAAATATGTTAAATGTGATTTTGAAGGTGATTTTATATATGATAATGAACTAACTTTTAATAAATGTATAGATTTTGTAAATGATTTGAATTGTGCTAAAAATATTACTATTAAAAATAATGAGTCTTTAACTTATCAAACATATAAAAAATTATTAAAAGTTAAGTATTTATCTTCAATTACTTGTTATTTTATGCCGGAAAACTTTGTTCATTCTTTTGCAGTAAAAAATGTAAATGTGTATTTTTCGTTTAAAGAAAAGTTTTCTAAATTATTTGTAGAGTTAAATAGTCTAAAGGATATGAAAAATATATATTATAAAAGAAATATTGAAGTGACTATTGAAACATTAAAAGATTTTGAAATTTTTTTAAAGATTAATAAACATTTAAAATTAATTCATATTTATGAATATAAGAGTGGTATAGTCGAAAAGTTATTAGATATATTAGGTTCTAATCCTTATATTATTTTAATTCATCAAACTGAATCTAATATTGATTTGTTAAATAACAATATAAAAAAATTAAAAGAATTAAATAGAAAGTATAAAAAGAACAAAGGAGAAATTAAATTTGTTTTTTCAGATGATTTTGTTAAAAATAATTTGTTTAAACAATTGACTTATAGTAATTTAAAAGTTTGCTCCGCAATTATTTTATATTTAGCATTTGTTTTATTAATATCAAATAGTTACAATGATTATGTAACATGGTTTAATTCTAATTCTATTATGAATAGTTTGTCTACTAATGAAACTATTAGTGAAATAATTGTTGATAATGGAGAAGAGTCACCAGCGCTTCCATCTGATGAAGAAGTAGAGGAAGATGTTAATCCCTATGCTAACATTCCTACTAACTTAAGTACTTTAGTGAAAATGAATGATGATACTGTTGGTTGGCTTTCTGTTAATAACACAAAGATCAATTACCCAGTAACTCAAGCTGATGATAATGATTATTATTTGAATAGAGATTTTTACGGTAACAGAACGGCAAACGGTTGGATTTTTATGGATTATAGAAATAATCCCACTAATTTAAATAAGAATACTGTGATATATGGACATGCATTACTCAGTGGATACATGTTTGGGGATTTAAGGCAGACTATTAAAAGTTCATGGTATAAAAATGATGAAAACATGTTTATTACTTTTAATAGTTTGGGTGTAGAAATGAAGTGGCAAGTATTTAGTATATATAAAACTCCTTATACAACTGATTATATAAAAGTAGATTTCTTTGATGATGAAGACTTTTTAGAATTTGCGGACTTAATAAAAAGTCGTAGTGTATACAATTTTGGTGTCAAAGTGGACAAAGATGATTTTGTTTTAACTTTATCTACTTGTTCGGGAAACGATAATGGAAGACTTGTGTTACATGCAAAATTAGTTCAATAAAAAATATTAACTTAAAAATTATTAATATTTTTTTGGTTAATCATCCAATTATCAAATATATCGCAGTTTGCACTTTCTGGTGGTGGACTAGCTTTTTCCATTTTTACAATCATTGGTATTTTAAATATTCTTCCAAATGCTACACAAGTGCCTGATTGTAGTGATTTTTGTTTTTCTATAATATCTGAACTTATATTAGGAATCATTTTTGTGATGTAGTCTAAATCTTGTGGGTGAGTGATTTTGAATATTAAGAAGTTAGCTGCTTGGCTTATAACGTTACTATTTAGATCCGTTGGTCTTTGCGTTATTAAGTCTAAAATTAATCCGTATTTTCTTCCTTCTTTACTTATCCTTTCAAAAATGTTATATCCTATCAAGTCAACGTCATCGTTTGGGACAACGTATCTATGTGCTTCTTCTAATATTATATGCATTGGAAAACTTGCTCTTGGTTCTAATGCTTTTGTGAATTTTAAAAACATTCTACTATATATTTTTGTTAGTGTTCTAGCAAATCTATCATCAACATCTTCTAAGTTTATATTTATTACTTGAGCTTTTTTACCATTTATTAATACTAAGTCATTTATAAACTCTGTGATGGAATTATACTTTTCTTTAGTAAAGTATTTTGCATATGGACCATTAATAAGGTTTGCTAATTTTACTTTTAAAGAAATTGCTTCATCATACATGTCTTCGTTCAAAAGGTATCTTTCACTAAATAGAGTGAAATTAAGTGCAATTTGTAAATCTTTTAGTCCGTATTTTACATTTCTTGTATTTATGTTCCACACTTTTTCTTCTTGTATAAAACTTTCTATATATTCTGCTATTATCGTTCTTTCAGCAAATCTACCTTCTGAATCTATGTCAAAACAGTTTCTAAATATTCTTGTAAATCCTATGCCTGGAACTACTGATTGTAAACTTATTTCATGAGTATAAGTGTTAGATACAATATCAAAAATTTGGTCTCTAATTTTAGCAGATGTTTGGTTTGTATACATAATTGATGTTATTGCTTTAGCTAAAAGATGATTTTTATATGCGTTTACTTCTGGGTCGTTTGATGCAAATATTTTTGCTAATTCTATTGCGCTTTCTACAATTGCAATCTGCGAATATTTTGTTGCATCTAGTAAGTTTAATACATCTTCTATTTCTAATAAATGTACTGGTAACTCTAATAATGTTTTGTCTTTTTGTTTAGCACTTGTAGATATTAATTTATAGTTTAAGTTTGGATTTATTTCATTTAAGTTTTTAAATGCATTTATATATTCTCCATATGAATCAAATATGAATAAGTTTGCTTTATAAGGTAAATCGTTTTGATTCTTAAATAGATTTTGAAATATTCTACATATTCCGTATGTTTTACCACTTCCACTATTGCCAAATATAGCTGTATGATTAGAAAATAAATCATTTAAGTCAACTTTTAATGGATAATCTTTATATAAGGGACTAACACCTAAAGTTAAACTTTCTTTGTCTTTACCAACGATGATCCTTAGTTCTTCCTCAGTTATTACTCTAACTTTCGCATCTAGACTTGGTTTTTTAAGAATACCACCTATGAAATTGTCGTTTGTAAGTTCACCTAAAAAGTTTATTTTTATGCTATCTTTGTTTATTTCTTCAACTTCTCCCAAAATTTTTTTGTCTTTATCTTCAAAGACTACATGTACATTCAAAAGATCTTTCATTAAGACTTCTGTATGAACTAGACTAACAATTGCAAAGTTTTTGCTTATCATTTCAATTTTGTCAAACACATTTACCATCCCTTTAATTTAACTACATGTTATCATAAATATACGTTTTTTTCAATTTTTATTTATTAATTATTTTGGATGTGATATAATACTTTCAGATAGTAGGTGAGACAATGAAGAAAGGACTGTTTTTCATAATTTTATTAGTTTTGCCTTTTTTTGTAGATGCGCAGTGCACTTATAAAGAAAAATATGAGCTAAATGCTATGTCAAGTTATATTGATTACAATTATGATTATGACGAAGAACGAGGCTTGTTTACTTTAACATTAACAAACATTGATGAAAAATTAGAAATTAGATATGAAAATCTTGTATTAAATCCAGAGAACGGAAAAGTTGTTTTTGAAAATATAGAACCAGGTAGTAGATTATCAATTAATGTGTACTCTACAGTAGAAAATGAATGTTATGATGAACACCTCAGAGTACTTTACGTTTCAATTCCTTATTTTAACAGATTTTACAATAGTATTTTATGCGATGGTCACGAAACTTTAGATATATGTAATGCCAGATTTTTAGATTATCCAATTTCAAATGAAACGTTTATTTTGTTACTAAATAATCATGAATTTACTTTAAATAAAGAAGAAGAAAAACCTAATGACGTTGAAAATGTTAAATGGTATGATCGCATAATTAGAGTTGTTAATGATTATTATTTGGGTGCTATAATATCTACTGTAAGTACTATTTTAAGCGTATCAATTTATAGTGTTGTTTATAGAAAAGTTAAACACAAATTGTAATATTGAATTTTTATGTTATAATTTTATTATAAAGTAGAGGTGTAAAATGAAAAAATTGTCAGTTGTCTTGATTGTTATTTCTATTCTATTTTCTAATAGTTTAGTATGTAAAGCTGAATGTAATGACGAAGTGTTATTAGATGCCAAAAATGTAAAAGTTGAAGCAATTCCTATGACAGAGGATTTGATTTATTATGTTATTAAGATATCAAATCTTACCCCAAATATTTATATTACCATACATGAAGATGATAATGATACGACTACTACATATAAATATGATGATTCTGAAAATGGCACGATTGAAATTGAACACTGGTATATTTATGAAAAAGTATATTACACAATAAATGTATATTCAACTATTGACGGTTGCGCTGATGAATCTTTAAACGAAATTAAAGTTAATACTAAAAAATTTAATGAACGATATGGATATGTTAGTTGTGAAGAAAATCCGGACTATGAAAAATGCGATCCTTTTTATGAACCACCTATAGGAGAAGAACAAACTGATGAAGAGTTTTATGAAGAAATACAAAAATACAATGAAAAAAAGGACATGTCTTTTTGGGATAAGGTATATGCATTTATAAAAGATTACTATCTATATGCTTTGGTACCTATAATACTTGTTTCTTTAGGCTATGGCATTGCGATATACATCCATAAGGCAAAAAGGGGTGATTCTAAATGAAAAAATTAATCATTTTATTTTTAGTTTTGTTTACATCGTTTTATTTTCCAAATGAAATTAGTGCTAGCAATCAAACCGTTATTAACTCTACGGGAGGTTCTAAAGATAGTGGTGTTTATTATGTTGATGAATCGGGCAATAGGGTAGATGTTTATTTAGCACAATATCAGGCAAGTGGTGCTGAAGCATATTGTTTGCATCCAGGACGTAAAGGACCTGGTAGTGGTGGTTTGACATATTATGAAGATGAAGAATTTGATGTTTCTAATTGTAATTCTAATTTTACTCATGAATGCGGTCTTGCCACTATACTGGCAGAGTCCTTAGCAAATGGCTATTCATATTTGGCAACAGAAACAGCACTTAAATTATATGCTGCGTATTCGGTTGATGCAGCAAGTGAAATGAGCGGTTCGGATGGTTGGTATGATGCTTCAACTGGTCTTACAACACGTGCTAAAATTTATCAAAATACAGCGCATGCTGTAATGGAGTCAGGATATAACGTTGATAATTATAGTCAATGTTTAAATTCATCTGGTGAATTTAAGGACAATTGTGCAAACATTCTTTATGCTGAAGGTAGTGTTGGCGCAGATTTAAAAGCAGGGATTGAACTTTTCAAAAAAGTTATGTCTGGTGGTGGTGAGAGTAAATGGGAGCCGGAAATTGATTTGGCAAACACAGATAGAGACGACAATGGAAATGTTACATTTACCTTAAACACTAATTTTAATTCTAATACTGTTATAACTATTCCGAACAGCGTTTCTGGATATCCAATTAATAGTAGCATTAGTAATTGCGATTCCGGATGTACGATAACAATTACTATAAACGTTCCTAGTGCAGAAGAATGCATATTAATTAATTTTGATATTATTTTTCAAGATCCTAGGTACACTTTAGGATCTATAAAAAGATATAAACCAGCTGGGGCACAAGCACAGTATTTTTTAACTTATTCTACTGAATCAATTGAAAATAAATATCCTATTCAGTATGAGTGGTGTGAGGGAGAAAATGATGATTGTTGTCCCGACATGAGAATTCAAGAAAATATTCCTTTGACGTGTGACGAAAGCACCGAAGGTAGTGTTGAAGACCCAGAAATGTGCACAATAATAAAAGCATGTGATAAAGGCAAACAAGCGAGTTATGATTTTACTTCAGAATTCGGTTTGAATAAAGAATATTGCACAGTATATTGCAGAGAAAAAATTGATTTTACATTTATGGATAGAACTGAAGTAATTGCTGGTAGACAATTTAAATATGACGTTAATAGCAGAATTGCCACAACACAAATGCTTAGTACAGTTATATATGGTACGAGAGATTGTACTTCTCCAGAAATAAAATATGAAAAATGGGAATCAGACTATTTAGCAGCTGACAATGCAGTTATTAATGCTTGGGAAACTTTAAAATTTTGGGAAACAATATATAATAATACCGGTGGTGGTGAACCTACTGAAACAATAGCGGAGCCGGATTCCGAGCCTAACTGTTGCGGAGATTACGGAAGGGGAATTTCAAATTGGAAATATATATGGAGTGGTCCATGGCCATATGTTAGTTGCCATTTATCCGGAAATTCTAGTGTATCATGCGGTAATGGTTCAGCAGAGGCATTTGATGCTGGAGATGAAGCACTGGCATGGGATAGAAGCTGTTGTGGTTATGATAGTAATGGCTATTGTATAAGTTGTTGTGAAAATTGTGAAACTCAGGATGCTACACAGGGTAATATAAATTTAGTAAGAAATAGTTATAACGCTGCTGTAAACAGTTATAAAGCAGCATTGGAACGAAGAGAAAAATTATTGATGGATATTCAAAATTGTAATTTGTTGAAATACAGCGATTTTACATATATACCAGAGACATATTATGTTTCGGAGTCAGCAGGAACTTATAAATATAATTTTGGCGAACAAGATACAGCATATTATAAAATAGTTGATGGTTATGATTTTGATTCAACTATAGATATCCGATATGAAGATGATTATAGTCCTATGATAGAAATAGATAATGACGATCCAATTCAGCACAATACTACGCAAGGTTGGTGTAAAGATTGTGACTATGATTCGTACTGTGGCGCTTGTAATGCTGAGCCAGAGATTAATTCCTCAAAGTCTACTAAGTCGGATTTAAGGCGAATTGTTTGCGATGGTTCTGAAACTGATGCAAACTGTGAAATTGTTGACACCTCTGTACCTGATAATCATGCAGCAAATTTAACTACAAGTAAGGAACAACATTTTTGGCAAAGTGTAAAGTTTTATACACAATTATATACGGGAATAGTTAGCCCAACTCCTGATGGGCAAGGATATTGGATAGGTTTAGATGAATATATATATCCAATAACTTTAAATAAACAAAATGGAAGCTATGGGGTGTACGTAGACATTTCGGATATTGGCGCTGCAACTAGACCAGAAAACATTAAAATTGAAGATCAAAAATTTGAATGTGCGTTTGATGTTTTAAATGAAACTACAATATTCGAGTGTGATCCTAGTATAGAAAATTGTTTTGTAGAATGTGACCCAAGGATTGAAATTTGTGATGATTATGATGATCCTAAAGCGGGGTTAGGGATGATTGTACGAAGTGTAGATTTAACGGATTTGTTCCCAACTAATAGACAAATCGGTATGAATTGGGAAAACGCTACAAAAGTTATTAAAGCAATTCAAAATTTGGGAGAAAATATTTGGACTGTAAAACAACCACAATATGTTATAGATTTGTCACCTACAAATATTAGAAATATTAGAAATTATAATAGTTATACTGACTATATGGATTATTCTATAGATTGTGACTCTTCGCTAAATTGTAGGAGTAAATTTTTGACGACGATAAGTACTAACACAGATTATGCTTATAATGTTGATATTTCTATAGGAAGAAACAAAACGACAGACGATTATAATAATTTTTATAAATATGGAAGAGGATAAGAATGAAAGAAAGTTTTTGGACGTATTTAGTAATAGTTTTAGGTTTATTTATAATAGTGGCTATGTTACTTGTACAAGATTTGACTTCAACCGCAGAAGAAGATTACTATTTGATGAAAGAAGTTATGGAAGCAGCGATGGTGGATTCTGTCGACTATGGTATATATAGAACTACTGGAGAAATTCGAATAATTGAAGAAAAATTTGTTGAAAATTTTATAAGGAGATTTTCTGAAAGCGTTATGGCAAACAAAGATTATCGATTGGAGTTTTTTGAAATTTATGAATCCCCACCTAAGGCAACTGTTAGAATCAGTACTTCTACTAGAGAATATTCTGTAAGCATAGACTCTGAAGATATGGTGAATTTTGGAATAGCAACGATATTGTCAAGCATTATGGAAGCTAAATATCCTGAATCCGCTTGGCCAAATGGTTGTGAGAATTGTTAAAAAATATCGTAAATAAAAACAATTATACTTAATAGCATGTAATTTTGACTAAAGTAAAAACTCAACAATATATTTTATTAATTCTTTTGTGTATAATATTGAACATGAAAAAACTAGAATTTCAGTTTCTTCATGTTTTTTGTTATATAAAAAACTGGTTTTGATAAAAGGTTTAAATGATGATATTTGCTAAGAAATACATGATTATTAATACAACAATAAAACTTGTTAAAATGTGAATATGAGTAAATAATTTTACAATATGTAATTTCAATATAAATAGTTGTGGTTAATTATTCATTAAGAGATTTAATTTGATAAAAATATCTTTTTATAAAATATTTTTATTAGAATGTCAATGAAAATTTTTAAAAGCGTACCATCTATCTTTTTAATCCACTATATCAAAAATTGAATCATTAATTTCATTTCAATAAGAGAACTTTCTTATACAAGAATTTATAGGTGTTTTATTTTATTGATCTAATAATACTATATTTTTTGTTGTCTCAAATTAATTTTAAAGATGAAATATTTCTTTACTACATTGTTTAATGAAAAAGACACTTTAATTTGACAAATCATGCGATATTCTGTATCATTATATATAGAATAGAAGGAGTGTTTATTAATGATAAAAAAAGAAAAAACGAAGAATATAATTGAAGCGGCTTTATATTTTGTATTAATAATTATGGGCATAATAATTATGTCATTTCCAGCATTTGGTTTAATTGATCCAATATTTTATTTGGCTACGCTTTTCTATATATATTCATTTTTTATAGTCATTGCTTATTTTACTACGAGAGAAGAAAAAGAGTATGAATTATTGTTTAATTCTTTGATTAGCATAATCGTTGCTTCATTTTTAATGTCAGCAGGCAGTACAAATATTCCGTTTATGTTGGGAACATCAATCTTAATATATACATTACTTATTGTAGTTAATAGAGGTTATATCGTATATAAGTTAAAAATGAAGAATAATTACTTATGGATTATTAAGTTTATAATTACATTTTTAGTAGCATTTTTAGGGATACTAACTATCATTAATTTATATAACGAATTATCTGTACAAACGTTAATAATAGGTTATTATTTTGTCACATTAGGAATAATGTTAATAACTGAACCACTATTTAAAATATTTATAAGTCCTGCTACTTTTAATAAGATTGTAAAAAAAATAATAGAAGATGGCGAAAAAGAAAAGAAAACAATTTCAAAAAAAGATTTAACTAAAAAAAATAAGATCGTAAATAAATCAAGTAATAAAACAGCTATAGTTAGCAAAAAGAACACAAAAAAACGTGCTAAAAAATAGCTTTTTTTATTGTTAAAATCTTTAAGTTAAACATATATTTAGTAGGAGGAAATAAAAATGAATGTAATGAAAGTAAGAAGCAAAAGCACACCACAAAAAGTAGCCGGTGCAATAGCCAATTTATTTCGAGAAAACGAAACAGAAGTAGAAATGCAAGTAGTAGGGGCTGGGGCATTAAACCAAGCTATAAAAGCTATTGCTATAGCAAGAGGTTACTTGGCAACATCTGGAGTAAACTTAGTATGCACGCCTGCCTTTTCTGACATACAAATTGATGGAGAAGAAAGAACGGCAATAAAATTAATTGTAGAGGCAAAATAGCCTCTTTTTTATTATAAAAAAATATGTTATTCTTGTATTAGGTGGAAATATGAATAAAAAAGGATTTACATTAATAGAAATTATCGTTATTATAGCAGTAATTGCAGCTGTAAGCACCAGTGGTACAATTATGTTTACAAAAACAGTGCAGTCGTTCAACCAAGCTAAGCTAAATGAGCTAACTGAACAGATTGAATATGCCACAGATGTGTATTTTAATAAATATCCACATATTATGGAAGAACTATACAAAGGATATACAGGTGACACAATATGTACCAAGCTCTATATGTTGCAAAATGACGGGTTGTTAAATAAAAACTTAATAAATCCTATAACTCACGAGATAATTAGTGGAACTCTATGTGTGTATTCAACATTAGATGAAAATGGAAATATAGTACATGAATTTACTTTATAGTTAATAAATTATATTAAGTAAGAATATTAATAGAAAATACGATATTGAATGCAAATACATAAGTAAGCAATTTTCAAAATTATTAGAAAAGTTTCAAAGTTTATTTATTTTATGTTAATTATGTGATAAGATAGATATATAGTAATGGAGGAGTGTTAAATATGAAAAAATTATTATTAGGTTTAGTTACATTAATAATGTTAACTGGATGTGCGACATTAGATGATGATGAAGCAAAAGTGGCAGTATTAGATGCATTAGAAAATGCATATAAAGCTTCATATATTGCAGACGGTATTGGATTAGCGGTTTTTGCAGATCAAACAATTGTAGAAGAAGGAACAACATGGTATCGTGTAGCAGATAATTATGGTTCCGTTAAAGAATTAAAAGAACAAGTGGATAAAGGGTATAATGGTGAAGTGTCTGAAGAATTAAAAAACACAATTGACAAAAAATACAAAGATATTGACGGAAAATTATATTCAACTGGCGTAGGTGGATGTCCTCTACCATATGAAATAGATACCGCTAGAGAAGACATGGAAGAGGATGTAAAAATAAATGAAATTAAATCAAAAAAAATAACAATAACGTTAAAAGAAATTGAATACACATTAATAAAAAAATCTGATAAGTGGGTAAGTGAAGAAAAAATATTTAGTTGCAACTAAATATAAAATATAATTTTAACAATAAAAAGGGCGAAGCAAAAGTAACAAACAGCGCTGTATAGTTACAAAACAACATAAATTCTAAATAAATATTGATGTAAATTTTGCATTAAAAAAGCATGTTTTCGTTTAATACTTTTTAATTGTAAATTAAATGACTTACATTTTTTAAATATATACTTGTATTGTTGGTTTTGTATTGAATAGTTTTAATATTTGTAATATAATTAATTACAGTAGGTAGGTGCTATAATATGGATAAAAAAGGTTTTACTTTAACTGAAGTTATAGTTGTTATAGTTCTAATTAGTATTATTATAGCTATTGCTGTTCCTAGCATAATTGCTATTAGAAATAGAATTAATCAGAGATTATTAGAAGGCAAGAAAGATATTATTTTAGTAGCTGCAGAACTTTATGGTCAAGATAATCCACAATTGTTTAATCCAAATGAGTTTGTAGTTACTGTGGGTGAATTAGTTGAATCTAACTATATTGAAAAAGATTCGGAACAAAATAATAGCAATTGTCCTGATTCATATGGGTGTGTTATAAATCCTGTTGATAAAAAAAGTTTAAATGACATCCAAATACTAATAAAAAAAGATATAAACACAGTTATTGCTATTTGGGATGGAGAACTTGGTAGTTCTACTAGTTCCGAACTAGTGGATAAGGTTATAGAGGATTTACATTGTGAGAATATAACTGAAAGTAATCCGTGTCTTTATGTTGGAAGTGATCCTAATAATTATCTTTGGTATAGTGGAGTAATGTGGCGAATTATGGGCGTCTACAAAATTGATGGCATTTTAGTTGTTAAAATGATTACGGATAATAATATTTCTTTTGAAAATACTAATGGTTAAGAGTGCAAAACTCTTTTTTAATTACATTATAAGTTTTATATCGTAAAAAAATTTAAAATTTCATGCTGGATTTAGCGATGACACATCACATCAGTGCTTTTTACTGTTATTTTTTGTGCCAGTTTTTAATAATTATTGTTTTGCAAGATGAGTAAATAATCAAACTATAACGATAAAAGAAAATAATTGAGCCTTCACCCAAAAAATATACATGTAGTTAATTTTAATAATTTGTATAAACACCAGCAAATAATTTTCTAATAATCGTAATTATATTATAAATGTAAAAAAATAATTTCTGTCCCCATACAATTTACTATCGATGTTAAGCATGTTATAATTTTATTAGGTGACATAAATGGCAATTACAAAAACGGATTTTATCAATTACACAAGGTGCAGGAGATATCCAGCACTTGAAAATATAAGAAAAGAAAAATTAGAGAGCAAAGTACCAGTCGAAGAATATATAAAAGAAGAAAAAAACGAAAGAATAAAAGAAATGCTAACCATGTTATTTGAAACAGACGAAGAAACAGGCGAAGACATAGATTTAACTAAAAAGATAGATAAACAACTGGAAGCGATGATGGATTATTATAAAGAAATTGAAATTTTAGCCGCACTACATGTAGAAAAAGTATTTGGAGGAAAAAGTACATATAGTAAAGAAACCTTTATGCAAGAAAGCTTTGACATTGATATAAACGGAATAAAATATTTATGCTATGTAGACATTTATAATGAGTCAAATAATGAAATAAATATAATAGAAGTTAAAGCAACAACGAATAGGAAATATAAAGAATTGACATATAAAATAGACAAAGAGATAGTACCATTGTTTTACAAATGCGGATATATAAACAAATTAAATATTCCAAGTATTCCAAATGATACCTATAATAAAAAGATATTAAAACTATTAGATCGTTATAGCGAGGAAGGAAAATATATTTACGACTTAGCAGTTCAAAGATATATAACAGATAAATACTTTAAAAACCAAAAAAAAATCAATTATTATTTAGCAGTTTTAAATAGTGAATATACATATAATGGCAAAACTATTAACGGCAAAAATACTTACGAAACTGATAAAAATGGAAACGATATAATAGATATATATGACATGAATGAAATTACAGAATTATACCAAAAATACGTTGACAGTGATCGTGAACGCTTAGAGAAAAATGTTTATGAGATAGATGACAGACCATGTAGAGTAAGTAAAAGTTGCGAACTTAAAAAGAGAACAGAATGTAAGTTCAAATCAATATGTTTTAACAAAGTTCCTTCAAAAAATGCAAGCTATAATTATAAAAGGTTTATTTGTTTTAAATATAATGGAATAAAATATGACAAATATGATTTAATAAATGAAGGATATTACAAATTAGGTGATGTTCCAAAAGAATGGATTACTAACAATAATCATTTAATTCAAAGAGAATGTTATGATGAAAACAAAGTCTATATAAATAAAGAAAAAATTAAAGCGGGTTTAGATAGTCTTGAATATCCAATTTTTCATTTAGATTTTGAAACATTTCCGTGCCCATTACCAAGATTTGTTGGAGAAAAACCTTATACACAAAGCTGCTTTGAATTTAGTCTACATATAGAAACTGAACCTGGAGTGTGTGACAAGGAAAAAGATAATTATGTCTTTTTAGCTACAACAAATGCAGAAGATCAGCGAGAAGCGTTGGTTAAAAAACTTGTGGAAAAAATAGATTTGAGTAATGGTGGATGCATGCTAGCGCAAAATGTAGGTTTTGAAAAAAGTAGAATAAAAGAATTAAGTATTATTTATCCGCAATATAAAAGAGAATTAATGAAGATATATGAATCGGGCAGAGACCTTCTAGAAATAATTGACAACAATAAGGCGTTGTACAAGTCTTTGGGATTTGATGAGTATAACTCTACTACAGTTAACTACTATAACAACGAGCAAAGTGGAAGCTACTCAATAAAGAAGACTTTGCCTATATTTACAAACTTAACATATAACGATTTAGAAATACAAAATGGAGTGGACGCACTAGTTGAATATGCTGTGTTTAATAAAATGAATAAAATAGAATTAGATAAATCACGAAAAGCATTAATTGAATATTGCAAACAAGATACATGGGCAATGGTTGAAATATTAAGGGGGCTAAGAAATTTAGTAAAATGATAGATACAATAATTAATAAATTAGAAAATAAAGGATGTATATTTACTAAACAAGAAAAAGAGCAATTAAAAAAACTGAGTTTGAAATCACATGAAATTTTAATTGAGGATTTAAAAAAAATTGCGACAAAATACTTGGATAACGAAAAATTTGGAGTAAATAATATAAGCATCGGCATTTTTGTAAAAGATATAAAAGATATAATTGAAATACCAAAAGTAAAGGAGATTAAATTATTCGATATAGCTAGTATAACAAAACTTTTTACATTAAAGATATATTATGATTTAGAAAAACAAAAATTAATAAATAACAATAAATATGTTAAAAACATGTTGCCATTTAAATATATGGATGATTGCAAAGTTATAGATATCATAAAAATGAGAAATAAAATAGAAACAACCGGTAAATTATCTGAAACAAAAAATCA
Organism: uncultured Bacilli bacterium; assembly: GCA_944350335.1. Lineage (GTDB taxonomy): Bacteria > Bacillota_I > Bacilli_A > RF39 > UBA660 > CALVVN01. Next base: position 15,129 of record CALVOQ010000004.1, on the reverse strand, counting down.
ATTAGATTTTACCAAAAGATTATATACAGCAAAATATACAAAAAATGATGAGTCAGTATATACAGATATTGGATTTATTATTTTGTCAGAAATAATTCGTGAACAAATTAACAAATCAAATAAAAAAAATGAAACTTATAAAACTATTTTAAATAGATATTTATTAAAAAACTTAAAGTTAAAAAACACGAAATTTGTTCCGGTGGGTAATTATAAAATATTGGGCAACGGAAATCACGGCAACTTGCCTCATGATCCAAAAACACGGATAAACCACGGTTATAGCGGTGCTGCTGGATTATTTTCAAATGTAGAAGATTTTATAGAGATTGCTAATAAAATATTTAATTATAGTTTTTTTGATAAAAACTATTTAAATAAAATTTTTAAATATTATTTTTTAGATGAAAAAAATAGAAAGCGAAGTTATAGTGGTATGTATCTAAAGACTGACAATAATGATAACTGTTATATTCCAAATACATTTTCAAAACTTTCTATTGCACATCAAGGATACACTGGTAGTATAGTCGTTTATGATTTTTATACAAAAATACATTTTAGTATTTTTGTTGATGCAATAAATAAAGAAACCGATTTAAAATCAAAAGATTTCTTTTTGTATTTACACAAATTAAAAAACATTGTCGGCTTGTATTGTATAGCTATTTACATGTCAATTTGTCAAAAACAATGTAAACTTTAGCCGAAAATATATTAAAAAAAGACTAACTAGTGTATATTAATAATAGGAGTGTGATACATTATGATTTATCCTTCAATAGATAAACTATTAAATATAGTGGATTCAAAATATAAATTAGTACACGTTGCAGCTATAAGAGGAAAACAAATGATAGAAAACAATCACTATCAAATGAAAGAAACTGATTATTTATCTACTAAAGAATTAGGAAGAAGTTTAGAAGAACTAGAAAAAGGTTTAATCAAAATAAAGGATTAAATTTTTTTTAAATTGAAAAGCAAACTATTTTTTGGTATTCTAATTAAAAGAAGGTGATAATATGGATATACAAAAATTTAAAAAGATAGGTAAATCAAAATATAAAGTGTATTTGAATAATAGTGAAGTTATTTTATACGAAGATGTAATATTAAAATACAATTTATTATTACAAAAAAATATTGATTTAAAAAAATTAGACAAATTATTAAAAGAAAATAAATATTATGAAGCGTATTACAGTGCTTTATCATATGTAGACATAAAAATGAGATGTGAAAGCGAAGTAAGACAATATTTAACAAATAAAGGATATGATATTACAGAAATAAAAGAAGTCATTGAAAAATTTAAAGGCCAAAATATAATAAATAATGAAAACTATATTAAATCATATATTAATGACAAAATTAATTTGAGCTATGACGGACCAGAAAAAATAAAAAACCAACTTATAACCTTAGGACTTGATGAAAGCTTAATAAAGAGTTATATAGAGAAAATAGATGACAGTATTTGGATAGGAAAGATAGACAAAATAATAGAAAAAAGAAAAAAGATAAACAAATTATCTAAAAATGCTTTTATTAATAAAACACATATACATTTATTAACTTTAGGATATAGGGTAGACCTTATCCATGAAAGATTACACAATATTAATATTGATAACAAGCAAGAAATAGTAAAAGATTATAAAAAAGCATATGACAAATATAATAACAAGTATACTGATAAAGAACTTAAATATAGGATACAAAACTATTTATATAGAAAACAATATAGCACAGAAGAAATAAATGAAATTATAGATTTAAATCAATAAAAAAGTTTACAAATTACTTGTAAACTAGTTTGTTGTTGTAGTGTTTATACCACTTAAATAATCTTCATAGTCTTTGTTTAAATCACTATCAACTATATTCATTTCATATTTCTCTCTTAATGCTTCTAAAGCTTCAGAATATAACAATGTATTATTATTTAAAGACTCAGTAGCAATAATATCTCTAATTGTATCTGTTGAATCCTCTAAAGATTTCTTTTCGCTTTGTTCAGTTTTATAAATAATATGATAACCAAATTGAGTTTTTACAGGAGTCGCAGAATATTTACCTTCTTCAAGTGCAGCAGCAGCATCAACAAAATCTTCATCAAAATTCATTCCGTAATTAACAGTTCCTACTACACCTCCATCACTAGCAGTTCCAGAGTCATCTGAATATTCTTTAGCCAATGTTGCAAAATCTTCTCCATTATTCAATCTTTCAATTAATTCTTTTGCCTCATTATAAGCATTCGTTTCAGCTTCTTTTTTCTCATCATCATCCATATCAGTTGTTGCATCACTCATTATAAGAATATGACTAATTTCCATATCTCCCACATAAACATCATTATAATATTCTTCAATTTGTTTATCAGTAACTTGTTCATTAGCATAATCTTCTATCCACATACTTCTACGATAATTTAATCTAATATAATCTTCAAATGCTTCTTCAGTATTTACACCATAGTAATATTTAATATAAGATGTAAATTCATCACCGCTTTCAGCTTTAATGCTATCAACAACTTGTTGAACATACTCCAATTCTTCAGTTGTTTCTTCATATTCAAGAGCCAATAATTTAGTATCAATTAAATTAACCAAATAATCAATACCATACATGTCTTTTAATTGATCATATAATTCTTGAGCAGTTACTCCTTCACCATTATTAAAACTTACTATCGCTTCTTCGCCATTGTCTAATTTTACACTTCCACAACCCGAGCATAAAATAGCGCACAAACTAATTATAAGTATTTTTTTCATATTTCCTCCTCATAAATTATGATAACAAAAAAAAACACAAAACACAATATGAGCACTCACATATTTCTCTTTTTTGCGTACAATACAAATGTAAAGATAAAAAAGGAGGAATGTGTTATGAAATCAGGTTGTGGTTGCAACAACGGAGTAGGCGGTGCAGCATTCGCTTTAGTATTATTCATATTATTAGTAATCATACTAGGAGCATTTATCTAACTCTAAGGGGGTGTTAATAAGTGGCTAATAACTGTAATTGTGCACCAACATCTTGTGGATGTGGTACAAATAGTTGTGGAAACAGTTTTTTTATCATATTAATATTATTCATCTTACTAGCAATTATATTTGGTGCTTTTGTAGGATGGTAAAAAGAGGAAATTTCCTCTTTTATTTTGTTATTATTTTATTATAAATCTCATCAACAGATAAATCGGGTTTTTTCAAATATTTTGGTAATAAATGCAAATGAAAATGTTTAACGTCTTGAGCAGATCCGTTATTTTGAAGCAAAGTTAAACCATCACAGTTAAGACTATTTTCAAAATTATAATATAGTTCATTTGCAACCTTTAATAGATGGTTTAAAACAGATTCACTTATGTCATGTAAACTTAAAACATGTTCTTTAGGAATTATCAAACAATGACCAGGACAGTCTTGATTTAAATCTAGAAAAGCAACAACCAAATCATCTTCATAAATAATTTTGCTCTCAATTTCTTTTCTAATAATTTTACAAAAAACACAATTACACATATACCATCACCATTTTAATTATAATATAAAAAATCAACATTTGCTATATACTTAACAAAATAATAACCATAAATTATAGTATGGAGAGTGATAATATGAATTACAATGAAGACTTTCCAATGTTAAAAAAAGGATTAGTATATTTTGATAATGCGGCAACAACATTTAAACCCAAAAAAGTTATAAACAGTCTTATTGATTACAACATTAACTTTACCGCAAATTCACATAGAGGAGATTATAACATAAGTTTTAAAGTTGATGATGAAATAGATAAAACTAGAGAAAGTGTAAGAAGATTTATAAATGCAAAACTCAAAGAAGAAATAATATTCACCACGAATGCGACAGATTCATTAAATATGGTAGTTGATAATTTTTTTGAACCAATGCTAAAAAAAGATGACGAAATCTTAATTTCAAAGTCAGAGCACGCTTCCAATATATTACCATGGATAATGTTGTCATTAAAAAAAGGTTTAAAAATAAAATATATACCTTTAAATGAAGAAAATAAAATAACAATTGATAATATAAAAAATCTAATAACGACAAATACTAAAGTAATTTCCCTAGCACATATCACAAACGTTATTGGAGATAAAAGAGATATAAAAGAAATAACAACACTAGCGCACAATAATAATATTTATGTAGTAGTTGATGGTGCACAATCAGTGCCACACATAAAAACAGACGTTAAAGATTTGGATTGTGATTTTCTTGCTTTTTCAGCACACAAAATGTGTGGACCTACTGGAGTTGGAGTTCTATACGGAAAATATGAATTATTAAAAAAAATGATTCCTAAAAAAGTAGGCGGAGGAATGAATGAAAGCTATGACGAACATGGAATCGAACTAACAACAATTCCATACAGATTTGAAGCGGGTACCCCAAATATAAATGGCATTATAGCATTCAAACATGCAATAGAATACATAGAAAAAGTTGGAATAGAGAATATAGAAAGAAGTGAAAAATATTTAAAAAATTATTTAATAAAAGAATTAAAGAAAATACCATACGTAGAAGTTTTGAATCCAACAAGTGATTCAGGAATAGTACTAATAAAAGTTAAAGATTTATTCGCGGGAGATGTAGGTTTATATTTAAATAGTAAAGGAATATGTGTGAGAAGTGGAAAACATTGTGTGAAAATGTTAAAAGATGAAAGCGGATTTGATGATACTGTAAGAATAAGTTTATACTTTTATAACACATATGAAGAAATAGATTATTTAATATATTGTCTTAAAGATAAATATAAATTATATGATTTTTAACTAATAATAAAGAATATATAAAAAAGTATATTATAAAGTATACTTTTTTTATATAAATAAATATGTATTTTAAAATAAAAACTCGCAACAAATAACTTTTGGTAGTTTGATAATAAAAAAATAATATGATAAAGTTCATTTTAAGGAGGTGAGAAAATGAATAATGTTTTATTAGTAGGAAGATTAGTAAAAGAACCAGAAATAATTGAAACTGAAAAAGGTAACAAAAGAACAATAGTAACTATTGCTGTAGGTAGAAGTTATAAAAATTATAATGGTGAATATGAAACTGACTTTATAAACGTAGTTTTATGGAATGGTATTGCTGAAAACACTTGTGAATATTGTAAAAAAGGCGATGTAATTGGAATCAAAGGAAGAATAGAAAGTAGAAAGTATGAAACAGATAATAATGAGACAAAGTTTATAATTGAAATTATTGCAGAAAAAGTCACATTTTTGTCCAGCAAAAAAGTAGAAGAGCAAGTTTCAAAGAAAAATGTAGAATCAAAATAAATAATAATATATAATTAAATCATAGGTGATAATATGAACTATGATTTAATTATAGAAAAAATGAAAAAAAATAAAAAATTAAAGTTTGAAGAAATAAATTATATAATAACTAATTTTACAAATGGAAAAATTAGCGAAGATGAAATGTCTACTTTTCTAATGTTAATATATAATAAAGGTCTATCATATAAAGAAACGCTATATTTAACAAATTCAATGATTAAAAGTGGTGAGTTCATTGTATTTGAAGACCTTAATAGAATAATTGTCGACAAACATTCTACAGGAGGTGTAGGTGATAAAATAACATTAATTGTTTCGCCAATAGTAGCTGCCAATGGTTTAGGAGTTGCTAAAATGAGTGGTAGAAGTCTAGGATTAACTGGAGGAACAATAGATAAATTAGAAAGTATAAATGGTTACAATGTGAATCTAAATAAAGAAGAGTTCATAAAACAAGTAAACGATATAGGAGTATCTGTGATAAGCCAGACAGAGAGAGTAGCTGTAGCAGACAAAAAAATATATGCATTAAGAGATAAAATAGGTGCAGTAGATTCGATTCCATTAATAGCAAGTAGCATTATGAGTAAAAAAATTGCAAGTGGTTCAAACGTAATAATTATAGATTTAAAAGTAGGAAAAGGCGCATTTATGAAAGATGCAAAATCGGCGAAGAAACTTGCAAAAATTATGATAAAAATTGGAAAGTATTGGAACAAATTAGTTGCAGTTATAATGACTGATATGAATGTCCCTTTAGGAAGAAGCATTGGTAATTCGTTAGAAGTAAAAGAGACAATGGATTTTCTAAGTGGAAAATATAGAGATAAAAGGTTGGAAACACTCTCATTAACAATATCATCATACATGATAAGTCTGGGTAATAATATACCCTTAAAGGAAGCATACAAAAATGCTAAAAGAGTTTTAGAAAGTAATGAGGCCTATGATGTATTCAATAAATGGATTGAAGCACAAGGAGGCAATCCAAATAATTTAAAAGAAAAAGCTAGCACTTTTGAAGTTATAAGTGATAAAAACGGTTTTATAAATAATATTGATGCAGAAAAATTAGCAGAAATATGTAGTGAAATAGGCGTTAGTAGAACTGACAAAAGAACTGAAGTAGATTACGCCGCAGGGATAGTATTAAATAAGACAATAAATGATAAAATAACTAATGGTGAAAAGTTAGCAACTATATATTATAATAAAACAATAAAAAAAGAAATGATAAGAGAAAAAATACTCGATGCTTTTGAAATAACAGGAATTAAGAGTAAAGAAAAGAGCATAATAATAGATGTAATATTATGAGGAGCGAATATGAAAAAACTGATATTTATGACATTATTATGTTTTTTTTCATGCATTGAAGCAAAGGCCATAACTGATATAGAACTTAGTAGTGGTGAATTAATTCCATCATTTGATAAAAACATTACCCAATATAATGTTTACGTATCAGATAGTATTAGTCAAATAGAGATAAAAACCATAAAAGATGAGACTGATAGAAAAGTGGAAAATGAAGGAATTATAACTTTAGATGATGAGATAACATATCACGTAATTAAAGTATTAGATAATGAAAATAACACAATAGAATATAAATTAAATATACAAAGGGGTATGTTTAACGAAAGTGAAGACAATGCTTATTTAAGAGAATTAATAATTGAAGGGATAGATTTGGACTTTAAATACGATGTTTTTGAATATCAAGTAAATATAGATGAAAATGTAGAAGAATTAGTAATAGATTATACACCATTTAATTTAAATTCATACACAATACAAAGTGGAGGTACTAACTTAAATAAATCCCAAAATATTATTGAAATAAAAGTAATTTCAGAAGATGGATCGTATAGTAATACATATAAAATAAAAGTTAATAAAACAATAAAAACATTTAACCAAATAACTGACGAAAAAAATATTTTTGGTCAAACTTCATTAACAAAAAATGAAAAAATAATTACCTTGTTTACTATCGGAATATTATCATTAATCGTTATAATAATTTTTTACAAAATCTTATTCAGAAAAAAACGACTAGTTAGTCGTTAAATATTTCATTACATATTCTTCATAAGTGATGTCTTCTTCGTGAATTACTGTTGCAACTTCTACTCCAACATATCTGTAGTGCCATGGTTCATAATCATAACCAGTTAAATACTCTTTATCTTTAGGATAACGTAAAATAAAACCGTATTTATAATCATTTTCACTCAACCATTCAAATAATTCCGTATCTTCAAAATATTTTTCTAAAGACCAATCGTTACTTAAATCCATAGCTAATCCAGTTTGATGTTCAGAATGTCCAGCCCTTGCAGAAACACGATCTGCTTCTTCTTGCCCACGTTCTCTTACATGTCTTTGATATAAATCAACTTGATAGTCATAACTTCTATATCCACTTACTAAATTAACATTTAATTCAGCGCTTTCAGCTGCTAACACCATTTGATACATATTTTCAGCTGCTTCTTTTCTCATGTAAATCCCACTTGATCCAACTTCAGTTAAATCTTCTGGTTCATAATCACTAGGTAAGGCATTATATTTATTACATAACACTAACAAATTACTTGGGTCTTCTATAGTTTTAATTTCACTGTAAAAAGGTTTGTCTATATTTATATTCACATGAGTAATAATTTCATCAACGTCATAATTATTATTCTTACTATAAGTTATATATCTTTCTAAATTATTAAAATTAAAATATTTATTAGACACAAATGAAATAACATTGTCATCATACATATCTAAAGAACTAATCTCACTATCAGATAAGTTGGCTTTTAAAACACTAATGTCTTCTTCAGAATATCCTAAAGTTAAAAGAGTTTCATCAATTTTGTCAGTATTTTGATTATTACCGAAACCTTCATTATAATTATTATCCTTATCGTTGTTCATAATAACATTATATGCTACAAAACATATACCAACAACCAATAATACAAAAAAGAAAACTTTAACACTTTTCTTAAATTTAAATTTTTTTTTCACAAGTTCACCTCATATTAATTATATCACTAAAAATAATTATAATGCACATATTTAATTCAAAGTAACGTTTACATGTCAAGTTATAATATGATATAATTCTATTTGAAAGGTAGGAAACAAATGAATTTTATAGATATAATTCAAAAGGTAATAGATACAGGTTTAATAATTTTAATTACATTTCTTATTGATAAAATAATAGATATAATAATTTATAAAACAATAAAAATAAAAAATAAAAAGAATTTGACGACAATGTTATTATTTTTTAGAAGAATAAAAAGAATTGTTTTATATTCCATTGGTATAATAGTGTGCTTATCAACATTTGAGATTTTTAGCACATTTTCTGTAACGCTGTTATCTGGATTAGGTATTGGTTCGGTTGTATTAGGTTTAGCTGCTCAAGAAAGCCTTAAGAATTTTTTTGGCACTGTATCCATAATTATGGGAAGCCCTTACGAAGTGGGCGATTTTATTGAGTGCACTGATAAAGCTGTAAGTGGAACAGTTGAAGATATCACTATGAGACATACAGTCATAAGAACAGTAAATAATAGAAGAGTATTAATTCCAAATGGAGAGATGAATTACTATACAATTGAAAACTTTAATTATAAAGATAATGAATCAGTCAAATTAGTAGATTATATGATTGCATATGAAACAGACATTGACAAAGCGATTAAAATTATACAAAAAGAGATGAAAAAATTATCTGGGCCTAATCCTAAAGGAAGAAATAAAAACGAAGAATTCCCAAAAGTTAGAGTATATTCATGGGAAGATTCAGGAATAAAACTAAGAGCATGGGTATGGGGAAAAGATTTGGGCGAAGTTTATGAAAACGTATACAAATTAAATTATTCAATTAAAAAAGCCTTTGAAAAGGAAAACATTAAAAGACCTTATCCACATGTTGAAGTAATTAACAAGGACTCAAAAAGAAAGTGATCAAATGAAAAAGTTGTTGAAAAGATTAGTAGCATTTATTATTGATATGTTTATTGTGATTATAATTTCAGAAACGTTAAGTAGGATTGATTTTATTAATATATATAAAGATAAATATCAAGAAGAATATGCACAGTACATTGAATTATATAATGATGCATTAGAAGAAAAAGTGACTTTAGAAGAATATAACGAAAAAGCAGTGACTTATAATTATAATCTAGGAAAATTAAGTATTATATCTTCTACAATATATATTGTAATAACTATTAGCTATTTTGTAGGATTTAATTGTTTATATCAAGGTCAAACTATAGGTAAAAGAATATTGCGTATAAGAATTATAAGTTCAAAAGATTCTAATGTTAGACTATGGCAATACATATTAAGGATAGTTCTTCTTACCGGTATATTTTCTAATGTAGTGTTAATATTAAGTGTATTATTCATGAATGAAAACATTTATTATAATATATCTTATTTTGTAAATGTTTTTGAATATATTTTACAGTTAGTTATTATTATAACAACAATTATAAATAAAAACGGTAGAGGTTTACATGATATAATATGTCAAACTACTGTGGTAGAAGAATAAAACTAAAAGTTTGAAAAACTTTTAGTTTTTAATAAAGTTAATATTTCCACTTATCACATCTTTAAAATATGATATTATTGTTTGAAAAAATGTGGCTTTTTTAATTTCGTCTTTTACTACTAAATTATATTGAACAGTTTCATTGTCATACTTCAATTTAAGCTTACCTATTATTTCTCCTGAACTAAGAGGTGCAGTCAAATCATTAAGCTCTATTTCATAATCATAGTTTATATCACGTAATTCACTATCAAATAAGATTTTTGCATCTTCCTCTAAATAATAATCTACATATTTTATAGGACTTTTATCTACAAATATTTGTCCTAGAGAATTAGCGCTATTAATAACTGTTTTAACATTAAACATACTAAAAGCAGTTTCCATCAATTTAATTGTATCAGTATTTCTAGCTTCTTTAGTTTCTGCATTCATAGTAACTGTTATAATACGCATATCGCCAACTTTTTTTGTTGCAGTTAAACAATAACCCGCTTCTGATGTGTGCCCAGTTTTTAAACCATCAACGCCATCATAAAATCTTATCAATGAATTTGTATTTACTAACCATATACTTTTTCCATTAGGGTGAGTGAAGTTATCTTCATATGTACTAGTGACATCCAGTATATAACTATATTTTACTAGTTCACTTGCAATTATAGCCATATCATAAGCTGAAGAATAATGATTGGCTTCGTCTAAACCATGAGGGTTTTTAAAGTTGGTGTTTTTTAAGCCTAATTCTTTAACTTTAGCATTCATCATAGCGACAAAGTTCTCAACAGTACCACCGATTACTTCTGCTAACACTACAGCAGCGTCGTTAGCACTTCCTACACCAATAGCTTTGATTAATTCACTAACCTTATATTTTGAATTAGCTTCTAAATATACTTGGCTTCCACCCATTGAGACAGCATATTCACTTGCTAAAACTTCTTTATCTAAAGATAAGCGTCCATCTTCAATCGCTTCTGCTATTAGTAAAAGCGTCATTATTTTTGTCATAGATGCGGGTGCTAATTTTTCGTTAGAATTTTTTTCAAATAATACTTTTTTGCTTGACTCTTCAATAACAATTGCACTTTTAGAATTTAATTCAACATTAATTTTGGCACATACATGATCATAATTAAATGATATTAATATTAATAATAAACTTAACATAATTTTTTTCATTATTTCACCTATTAAAAGGTATGCATAAATTAATAATATATTATAAAAAATTGCCATAAATAAATACAATTTAATTAAAGTCGCATAAATTATACTATAGGAGGTAAAAATGAATAGATGCGATGATGCATACCAAAGAGCAATAAATAAAATTAAAGATTATAATAAGCAAAAAATAATATCATATTGTTGTTTTGGACCAACAGGACCAACAGGACCAAGTGGCGGACCAACAGGGCCAACAGGACCAACAGGTGCAACAGGACCAACAGGACCAACCGGAGCAACCGGAGCAACCGGAGCAACCGGAGCAACCGGAGCGACCGGACCAACAGGAGCAACGGGAGCGACGGGACCAACAGGTGCATCCGTAAACATTGGAATAGGAACGGTGGAAACTGGTAGTCCTGGAACATTAGCTCAAGCAAGCATAACTGGAACATCACCTAATTTTTTCTTGAATTTAACTATACCTCAAGGGATAACTGGGCCAACAGGACCAACAGGACCAACTGAACGATTGTTTAAATCTTCAAATAGGATAATCATAGATTCAAGCTAAATTCCTTATTTAATATAAGATTAAAACGTATTATTAGTATTATATCATTAATGATAATTGTTGAAATAAAAAAATAACCTTTTCGTTAGAATTGGTTATTTTTAATTATTAAAATTTTCTAGCTGAAACAGTTTGAGTGTTTGCCATTTCATCAGAAGTGTTATATCTTACTCCGGCCATTTCAGTATTCTTTGCTCTTTGTTGTTCTATATATTTTTTCATTTCTTCTAAATTTTGTCTTAACATATTTCCAATTTCTACTGGTAAATAGTCTTTAAAATTTTCATATAGTGTAGCAAAATCTTGATAAGATTTTTCTCTTTCTATAAATGAATTACACAATTCAGCTTGTTGTTGCCAATTATTCATCATAGAATTAAATCCTAACATAATAAAGTCTTTATACTTTTCTAAATCTGTACTTTTAATACCTTGTAATACGCCATAAAAGTTATTTGATTTAACTAAATATTCTACATCAGATTTTGACTTTCCAACTGCATTATCAATACTTGGTGTTGGTTCAGGATTTGGATTTTTCTTTTTCTCATTTTCCATAGACAAAGTTATTATTTTATCTATTAAAAGCTCATATTCTTCTTTTAGTCTTTGATTTGTATCATAGTCAAGAGTGCCAAGCCATTGTTCGATCATCTTTTTGCCTGCTAATAAATCTTTTAATGAAGTTGCTGTTAATATTCTATTATGTAGCATTTCAAAATCTATGCCTGGTAGTTCATATTGACTATAATCAGCTTTAGCTCTTTTTCCGTAAATATGATCTACTTCGCTTGCTAAACGACTAACTTCTGTTAGTTTTGGTACTGCTTCACTAATTATTGATTCAATCATTTTATTCATATCTGTTTCATTAGAATATTTGTCGATCAAATCTTGAGTGCGTTTTCCCATAGATAAACTTTTTATAAAATCATCTAATTGTGATATTACATATCTTAATTGTCCTCGTTCAACATTTATCTTACTTCCTGATCCATAATTTCCATTTTCTAAATATGACAATCTTCTTTGTAATTCATTATATTTAACTTTACAAGCATTTATTAATTGGTCTTGATTAGCTATAACATTCCCTAAATTACTTGGTGTTGTTGGTGCTTGTTTTATTTCTTGTGATGTAGTATCTTTTTTCTTCTCGCCGTTCACTTCTGCAATTTTAGAATCAATATCAGCTATAAGATTTTCTAAATTAACTGATGTTGCTGTTGCCTGTTGTTGTGTTTGTTGTTGCGTGTTATCTTTTAGTTTTTCACTCTTTAATTCTTCAATTAATTGTGGGGTTAAAGTAATTAATGAATTTATAATTGTTTGATTATATGATTTAATCATATTAGTAATTATTTCTTCTCTCGCTACAAAATAGTTATAAAAACTTTCTTGTGAAAGATAAGGATTAGCAATTTTGCTAGATAATTCTTTAAAATCATCTCTCAAAGATATATCAATATTTTTTAACCCTTTTAGTCTTTCTAATAAACTATCTTGAATTAAATCATAATTTCCAGTAGTTTGTAATTTTTTCATTTCTTCTTCTATAATTTGTTTAAGTTGAGCTAAAAAATTAAGTTCTTGCAAGTTAAATGAAAACCTTTCAATACTAGCTTTTATTTCTTCTTTGATTTTAACATCTTCATTTTCATAAATTGATAATTTTTTTCCGTCTAAATCAAGAATTTTATAAAATTGTAATTGTATGTCTTTATGTATGCTAGCTGCATCATCTAAGACAATTCCAAATATTTTAGTTGCTTCTTTTTCCATATTACCACCTATATTAAGTATAACATAGTTTTTAGCATTTTTTACAAAGAATTAGTATTGTGATACTAAAAATAGAAAAAATGTCTCAAATTGAAACATCTTTTAGTCTTTTATTGTCATTTGTAGCTTTATATAATCAATATAATTTAAATGCGAATCGTGAATTGAAATTAATAATTTAACAATTTTATATTCGTCATCAAACTTTAATAAGTATTTTGCAACAGTTTCTTTCAATAGTGTAAGTGAAAAATATTCTTCGCTATTTAATTCTTGTTCTTTTTTTCCAGTAAAAGATATATTAGAATTTATTGTATCAACAAGTTCAATAAATCTATCATTTTTATCTTTTTTAAAAATTGTATTAAAAATTTCTAATTGAAGTTTATTTGAAGAAATAATATTTATTGGATTCAGTATATTCGTAATTATTCCATCCCCACACAAGTATAATTTTTATCAGGTACAAAACATAATTTTGGATTATGTCCTCCGAACAAGTCTGATTCTGTTGTATTAAACCAAATACCAGCGTGGCCATTATATACATCCATTAAAAGTGCTACATCTGTTAAAAATTTAGATACTTCTTCTTCAGTAGTAATTCTGTCGTCCCAATCAGAACAATCTCTAACAATTCCTTCAATACACATTTTTTTAAGATCTTTATCACCATATAATTGTTTTACTTTAGTCAATGTTTCAAATTCAAGCTCTAATTCTCCCAAAAGTTCTACCTTTTCAATTTTTAAATTACAAAACACCACATTGTTTGCTACGTATTTTCTTTCGCTTTCTTGTTTAAAACTATTTTTAGTTAATTCCAAATATTCTATTTCTGTTAATGAATTTTCACTATTAGTTCTTAAATTTTCTCTCCATATTTTTAATTTTTTTTCTGTTATTTTAGTTATTATATATTTACATAACATATCTTTTACAGTGTCAGTAAGAGTTAATACTTCATTCAATTTATTAAAATCATTAGGATTTACTTTGTTTAACATTTCTTTTATTTCTATTTCATCATTTAAAATTTGTTCTATTGCTTCAATAGATAATTTATCGTAATTTTCTGTATGTCCTAATAATTTTATTAACTCACTAATATAGTCAATTCCTATACTCCAAAATGTTTCCCCATTCACATTAACACCAAATAAATTTTTGCTCCATAATTCCGCTCTAATATCTGCTTCTGGATTATTATTAATGTATAATTCTTTTATTTCTTCTATACCCATATTGTTTTCTTCCTTTCTTTTATTACATTAAATTCCTTTTGATGATCTGTTTTGTAATTCATTACTAAATATAATATTTTCACCATCAAATTGATATAATGATTTTAAATATAAATTATAATAACTGTCCCAACCTTTTTCAGATATGCCTTGAATTTGTAATTGTTCTATTAGTGGTTGTGATTTTTTATCTAAAATTTCTATTTCTTCTAACATTGTTTTTATAAAAGTAAGTGATTCTTCATTTTTATTTTCTTCATACGTTTTTCTTATATCACTTATTAATTCTAAAAATGCTTCTCGTGGATTGGCTCCAAAATTGCCATAAGTTCCATTCTTTCTGTTTTGATATTGTGTTTGTTTTTTTTGTATCAAATCAGGATTAAAATATTCTGGGTGTTTTTGTGATAGGTGTATCAAAAAAACATGTGCT
>CALVOQ010000003.1 GCA_944350335.1 uncultured Bacilli bacterium | reverse complement strand
TCTAATTAATTGGATGTATATTTTACATTCAATGGATCTTTATATCCATAATAATATAATAAATAGAATATAAAAAAATTAATATTATAAATTAACTAGTTTAAATATATAACTAGTTAATAACTAGAAGGGAGTTTGATAAATGCAAATAAAAATATCAATAATAAATAATTTAAACATAAATTTAAATAGGTGGTTTAATAATGGAGGATACCTATTTGACTAACACTACATTTAAGGATCTTATTTTAAAATATCTAATTGAAGAGATAATAAAAGAAGAAAAAGGAGATTCATCTAATTAATGATTTGCAAATCTAATAAGATGATGCTATCATGGATGAGTCTTAATACCCAATTAAGTAAGAAGAAAAGGAGGATAAATGTATAATACTTACTTAACTGGAGTAGATTTCAATGTTGGAATCTACATAAGATTATCTCAAGAAGATAAAGATAAAAAATATGAATCTGATAGTGAAAGTGTAATAAATCAAAGAGAATTATTAAAGAGTTTTGTTAAAAATAATAGTTTTAATTTAGTTAAAGAATATGTTGATGATGGATATTCTGGAACTGATTTTGAAAGACCAGGATTTCAAAAAATGTTAGAAGATATAAATAATAAAAAGATTAACTGTGTCATAGTTAAAGATTTATCTAGATTAGGTAGAGATCATGTAATGACTGGATATTATATTGAAACATTTTTTCCAGAGAATCATATAAGATTTATGTCTATATTAGAATCTTATGATAGTTTCAAAAATCAAGCTAGTAATGATTCATCTACATTTATAATTGCTTGTAACGATTATTATAGTAAGCAAAACTCTGTTAAGATTAGAAATGTATTAAATGAAAAAAGAAAAAATGGAAAATTTGTTGGAAGTTTGCCATGTTTTGGCTATATGAGAGATCCAGAAGATAAAGGACACTTAATACCTAACCCAGAAACTGCACCTATTGTAAAAAAAATATTCAAATGGAGAGCAGACGGAATTGGACCTACAGAAATAGCAAATAGACTTAATAAAGAAAAAGTTTCAACACCAAGTGGCTATAAAAAGACTAATTATTCATCAAGATTAATTGATAGAGATAATTGGAATATCTCCACAGTAAAAAAGATTCTATCTAATAGAATTTATACAGGAGATTTAGTACAACATACTCAAACAAAAGTTAATTATAAATCAAAAAAGAAAATAACTTTAGATGAAAAGTTGTGGATAATAGTTGAAAATACACATGAAGCACTAGTAGATAAAGATACTTTTAATTATGTTAATACTTTAAGAAGAAGAAATACTAGAAATTATGAAGTTAAGACAAACAGAGAAAAAAGATTGTTAGAAGGAAAACTATTCTGTAAAGAATGTCAAAATAGACTAACAGTTCTTTATAGAAAAAAATTAGATTACTGGTCAGTTAATTGTAATAGATATTCTAGAGATCCAGTAAGAGGAAGATGCTATTCACATTTTTATCCATATAATTATTTAGAAGAACAAATACTAGAACAAATTAATAGATCAGTATCTAAATTAATTAAAGAACTTGATGTAAATAAATTAAATAATGAAGTTGTTAAAAATATTCATAAAGAAACAACTGATATAGATAAAGTTATCAAGGACTTACAAATTGAAAAAGATAAAATAACTAATAGATTAACAACTCTATATAATGATAGGTGTGATGGTGCAATTTCTGTAGATACTTATAAGGTATTAGCTAGTGAATCGGAAAACAAATTAAAACAGATAAATGAAAGTATTGAAAATGAACAAGTAAAAAAATATAAAATAAAAAATAAAAGTAGTGTTTTACCAGAATATACAAAAAAAATTAAAAAACTATTGGATTTAAATAAACCTAAAAAAGAATTAATTGATACTTTGATAGACAGAATAGTAATTGATAAAAACAGAAACATTACTATTAAATATAAATATGATGTTGTGCCAGAAATAAATTTTAAATATGAAAATAGGAATTTAGCAAGGAATCCATATGGCAGAAAAGGTAAAAATAATGTATAATATTCTTCAAGTGAGGTGCTGGTATGACAAAAGTATTAACTTTTAAAGTTGAAATTGATGGTTTAGAAACTAAAATTTGGAGAAAAATTGAAATAACAGATAAAAGGACTATTGCTGACTTGGCATATAGTATACTTGCATCATTTGAATCGTTAGCTTATCATTTGTATTCAATTAATTATAAGAATAAAGTATATGACTGTTGGGTTTGTATAGAAGATGATCATAGTGAAATTCCACCTATAAATGCTGTTGTGACTAAATTAAGTAGTATTGGTTTAAAAGAAAATGATACTATGATAATGGAATATGATACAGGTTCAACTACTACATTTAAAATTACATATTTAGGCTCTAGTGAATTCGAAAAAGGAAATGGAATGCATTATCCATATATTATAGATGGAAAAGGTTCTGGTATGATTGATGATATTACTAGTGATGAATTAAAAAAGGTTGTTGATAATATTGATAAAACGGGTAAATCAGACTACTATGCATTAGAAATGGATGGAAGGCATAGTAAAATATATGATTACAGAAACTTTGATTTAAGTAAGAATAATCTACGTGTACGAAGATATTTTTATAAAATTAAATATGGATATGAATATGGTGAATAGATATGAGATTATTAATATGGGGAATATCTAATGTTGGAAAAACAACAATAGGAAAAGAATTAGCAAAAAAAATTAATTGTAAATTTTATGATATAGATGATGAAATTATTAAAATATATGGTAGTATAGATTTATTTCAAGAAGAATTTCCTAATGATTATAATAGATTCGATATTAAAGAACTAATAATGCTTAATATAATAGAAAATGGTGAAAAAAGTTTTATAATGGCAGTTTCACCTATATTTTCAAAAAATATAGTAGAAGAATTATTAATGACTAACACTAAATCAATAGAAATTATAGATACACCAGAAGCAATTTATGATAGATTAATTCTTGAAGGGGAGGATGCTTTAGAATACAAAGAAAGGCATAAGGATTATTATATGAGAGAAATAAAGAGGGATCAGGTAGCAAGTTATCAAGAATTTAAGGATATTCCTAAAATAAGTATTGCAAATCAAAACATTGAGGAATCAGCAAATACTGTTTATCAATATTTAAAAGAAAATAATATAATAGATATAAAATAATTACTAATGGTAAATGAACACGGTAGGTGGCGACGGTGCGGAAGTAATTTATGCGCTACGTAATGATAGTAAGCTATCATCTAAAATATTAAATGAAATAGAGAAGGAAGGTCAAAACATAAGAAAATATTATCAACAGAGATTACCTAGCAATCCTTCAAAAGATTATTATTTTATACACAGAGATACTCCTAATACAGAGGCAATAATTATTGAATATGGTTTTTTGGATAGTCCTAAAGATGACATAAATCAATTGAAAAACAATTATGAAGATTACGCAGAAGCGGTTGTAAGAGCAGTTATGGAATACAAAGGTTTAAATTACGTAGCGCCTGCTGATAGTGGTTATTATACTGTCCAAAAAGGAGACAGCTTGTGGAGTATCGCTAACAAGTTTGGTATTACAGTGGATGATTTGAAAGAATTAAATAATCTTAGTTCTAATATTTTAAAGGTAGGTCAAACATTAAAAGTTCAAAAAAGTGAAGAGATTGTTCCAAGTGATTATCTAGTTTATACGGTTCAAGCAGGAGATAGTTTATGGAGTATTGCTAATAAGTATAAAACTACTGTAGAGACGCTAAAAAAACTAAATAATCTAAGTGGTTCTACGTTACAAATTAATCAACAATTATTAATACCTAAGGAAGAAGATTTGGATATTGATGTGGGCGAAAGTGAGCAAATCACTTATATAGTAAAAAGTGGAGATACTTTATGGAAAATCGCAAATAGTTATGGTGTTACTGTAGACGAGATAAAAAAGGCTAATAATTTAACTTCTAACGCATTATCAATAAATCAGGAGTTAATTATACCGGCAAAAAATGTTACTGTCGAGCCAGAAGAAGATGAAGACACGGGGGAAATAAAATATGTAGTGGTTAAAGGAGATAATCTATATAGTATTGCTAATAAATATAATGTTACAGTGGATGAAATTAAAAGCGCTAATAATTTAACTTCTAATTTGTTAAATATTGGCCAGATATTAGTAATACCAGGAACTAAAGATTATGCTAATTATACTGTTCAAAAAGGGGATACTTTATGGAATATTTCTAATAAATATGGAATTACAGTTAATGATTTAATGAAAGCTAATAACTTAAATAGTACTAATTTATCTATTGGTCAAGAATTGATAATTCCTACAAAATAAAAGTTGAATAAGCATATTTGTTTTGTTAGAATAAAAGTGAGGTATTGTTATGGAAGTAAAAATTGATAAAAAACGAAAAGCAATTATTCAAGCCTTAGCAACTTTAAAAATTGATGGGATTTATCTAACTCAGAATTTTCTTGATTCATATAAGAAAAAAGTTATTGAAGAATTATGTGAAACTCCTAGATTAGTATTGAAGAGTGGTGATAAAAATGGAAATGTCAGATGAAAAACGCTTGGAAGACGAAAGATGGAAAGCTTATTTTTATCCCAATACTAATACGTTAAAAAATAAATTAAATATAACTGATTATGATGAATTACAAGTGAAAGAATCAGAAATTACCTTTGAGAAGTTAGTGGAATTATATGAAAATCCAATCGTGGGTAATTTTGATAGTTTGCATTTAAGAAATATACATAAATATTTGTTTGGAGATTTATATGACTGGGCAGGTGAATACAGAACAGTTAATATGCAAAAACAAACAGGCTTTACTGATTATAGAAATATTGAAAAATATTTGAATGGAGAATTAGAATTAATGCATGGCGAATTTTTAAACGTAAGTAATAGATCTGCTTTAGCAATGTTTTTGTCTACTTATTATGTGCAACTAATGGCAATACATCCTTTTAGAGAAGGAAATGGAAGAAGTGCGAGGGAGTTTTTACGAGAGTTTGTTGTAGAAAAAACTAAGGATTTGCCTTTTGGACCTTTAGAGTTAGATTGGTCTAGATTTAATGGGGATACAGTTTTAAATAATATTCAATTTGCGATTGCGTTTAGAAGTGCGATAGATATGGAATTTGAGAAAGCATTAGTTAGTCCGGATGATGTAAATAAAATTAAAATGTGAATATATTTCACATTTTTTAGTGTAAATCTTTACAAATTCCGGGATCAGGTTCATAAAAGCAATGACTTTTGTATCGACCCGAGAAGTTTTGATCATACCAAGTACTTTTGCAAGCAGTATTATTTCCTGGAGCATAAAACCATAATGAATTTGTAGCAGGATGATAGTATTCTCCTTTTAAGACTCTTTTTGCCAAAGATTTTTCTTTTGTTGTAGATGAACTATAAAATAGCGAACTGTTTATTCCGCTAAATTGGTTTTTTTGATATATTACATCTGTTATAGTTCTTAAGTTTGAAAATGTCATACAGTCTGCTAAAACCCGATTAACTATTACATTTCCTACCATTAGCATGCCTAGATCTCCTTCGCTGAGTGCTTCTGAGCGCATTAATCTAGCACATAAATCTAGTTCTTTTTCAGTATAATTTATTAACATTTTTTATCACCTAATAAATAATATGTAATTTATTATAAAATGTTTTTAGTTTGATTGAAAAAAGAAAATATATGTGTTATAATTTTTTTGCCATGTTAGGGGTATAATATAATGGTAGTATTAGCGTCTCCAAAACGCTCCGTTCGGGTTCGAATCCTGATACCCCTGCCAGAGTTAATAACTCCAAAATTATTTGGAGTAAACATATATTTGACCATACAAACCATGGGTTTCTATGGTTTTTATTTTATCTTAGAAGAGAGATAAAATAATAAAATATTTAGTAGAAAAATATGACTAATGAAAAATTGATTAATAATTTGAAGAATTAATTTCTTCTATAATTTCTTTTCCCGTCATTTCACAAGGAATATTAATTCTTTTTATATAGTTTTTATTAAAGTTTTTAAAATTATTTACACCTATATCATAGACTTGCATATCAATATCGTTTAATCTTAAAACTAAAATACTTTCATCAGTATATGCTCCATGGGGATAAGCAAATACTTTTAATTCTTGTTTTCCTAAGTTTTTTTCAATTATTTCATAAGATTTTAAAACATCTTTTTGTAATTCATATACTGGTAATTTATCATAAAAAACATGTCTTGTGCTATGACTAAAAATTTCTACTAAGTTACTATTATACATTTCTTGGCATTGTTCCCAAGTTAAATATTTTTTATCATCAATAGTTTTTCCAATATTATCAGTAACAATAAAAATTGCTGCTTTTATATTATATTTTTTTAAAAGAGGAAAAATATATTCATAATTACTATAATACCCATCATCAAAAGTTAATAAAATTGGTTTATTAGGTAAATCTTTTTTATTTAGGTAAGCATCATTTAAGTCTTTAAATGATAAAAATGTATAACCATTATCTAATAATGTTTTAATATTTTCTTCAAAACTTTTTGGAGTGTTTATATAATTGAAATTATCAGGATCTTCATCAGGAAGAATAAGTGTAAAATCGTGATATAAAAGTATAGGTATATCAATATTTTTTTGAAGTGGTTTTAAAGTAATAAATAAAAAAATTATAGTTATCAAAAAAATTAAAATAAATAAAGGCGTTTTATATTTCATAAGTAATTCGTCTCCATTATATAATATTCTCTGTTTTAAAAACCGACACCTTACTTTCTTAACTTCATAAGATACAGTGGGGTGATAGAATGTTTGTAGTATTTATTATTTCACTTATTTATCTTATATTTGCAACTTTTATTAACATTAATTGGATTCATGAAATAGCAGCTTATTTCAATTATCCTTTAGCAATATATATTGTAGTTTTTGTAGCTCTTATACCAAGTTTTATTTATATGTTTACTTTAATGAGTATATTATTTACTAAAAAAGAAAGAAAAGTATGTAATAAAAGCAATTGTGATGTAACAATATTAATACCAATGTATAATGCTTCACATTGTATAGAAAGAACAATAAAATCAATAATTAAGCAAAAATATTGTGGTCAAATCCATATTATAGTAATTGATGATGGATCAACTGACAATTCCTTAGAATTATTAAAGAAAATGAATTGTTGTTTTGATATTACAATATTAAAAATAAAGCATAGTGGTAAATCTTATGCTTTAAATGTTGGTTTAACATATGTCAAAACAAAGTATTTTATAACTCTTGATAGTGATACAATTATGCATCCGTTAGCAGTTCAAAATATTATAGACAAATTGGAAAACTCAAAAAAAGATGTTGCTGCAACTGCTGGAACTATAATTGTTCAAAATGATAAAAAGAATTTTGTAACAAAATTGCAACAATGGGATTATACATTAGGAATTTTTGGAGTAAAACTATATCAAGGAAGTTATGATTCTACTTTAGTAGCACAAGGCGCTTTTAGTGCTTATAAAACAAATATTATAAAGGCTAACTGTGGTTGGCAAAATTGTATTGGTGAAGATATTGTTTTAACATGGGAATTGTTATCTAAAGGATATAAAATTAACTTTGCTAAAAATGCGATTGCCTTTACTGAAGTTCCAGAATCATTTAATTGTTTGTTTAAGCAAAGAAAACGATGGGCCAGAGGAATGATTGAAGCATTTAAAAAAGTACGTATTATAACTTCTAAAAAATTAAGTAAAAAATCTAAATTTTTGATGTGTATGAATACGCTATTTCCATTTATAGATTTAGCACTTTTAATATTTGTACCTTTGGGAATAATTTTTTTACTATTTAATAATCACTTATTCATGGGAATTCTTACTTTAATAGTAATATTACTTGGTCTAATTTTATGCTTTGTAATAGAAATAAAAAGAAGAAATGTATTTAAGGAAGTTAATTGTAAATTGAAAAGAAGAAGTTTTCTTGCTTTTATATTTTATGCTTTATTTTATGCTTTTATCTTAGCTCCTAGTTGTCTAGTGGGATACATAAAAGAATTGCTAAATGTTAAAAAAGAGTGGTAATAAAGATAAAAAACGATGAATAGAGCAGACAAAATATTGTCTGTTTTAAAGTGGTTTTGTACACTTAATTAATAAACACTTAGTTAAGTAAATTATCTAAGCTGAGTGTTTATAATAAATAATTAAAGGAGTTTTTTGTATAAAAAAGTTCAAATATTTTCTATAACTGTAATCATAAGTTTTGTTGTCTGTTTAATAGCAAGTTATTTTATATTTAAATGGGGTGAAACAAGCAATACAAAAAATACACTAACCAAACCAGAAATATCTGAAGATGTGCATTTGTAAAAATATTAATAAAAGCGCTATTGATGAATATTTATGTAGAAGTGATAGTTTTTATTGAGAGATGACAATGTTTAGAGATCTTGGTAATTATGAATCAGTCGGAGAAACTTACACTGAAAAACTTTATTTACATTAAATAATGATGGTAGTTATAGTATTAGTTAAACTAATGTACATTTTAATAATAAAATTATTATGAACTTGATTCCTCATGATGTATATATTTTATAATTATTGATGTTAGAAGATGAAGTAAGGAATAGGGGGATTATAACTAATAATCAGTTTTTAATGCTGAATAGTAGTGTTAAAATATTAGCGAATAGAAAATCCATACGTTATTTATAGGTACGTCTGTTATTTTTTTTGTTTTTTCCATTGCTATTTTTTCATAACTTACTTCTAAAACTTTATTGTTATTTAAATGTTTGTGTTTAAAATTTTAAATTTCTGTGGAACGAACAGTTCTTTGTTTAGCTTTATAATTTAAAAATTATAGTAATGCTTTTTATTATTAGTATTGTGTTAACCCTTTAACACAAAAATTATTGTTGGTAAAGTCAGAAATAGTAAAGACTAAAAGTATTAATTAAATACAAGTATAAATTAGTTATATTAAATGAAAAACGTTTGATGATTTTCAAATGCTCAATAATTTATTTTATAGATAAGTTTACGTTTTTTTTGAATTTTATTATGTCTTCATTTGTACAATTTTCACCATCAAAGAGCATAGGAATAAGGTGTGCATCGAGTTCATATTTAAAATTAAATTTCAGTTTGTTTAAAATTAGTTTTATAAATATTTTAATCGTTCTACTATTACCATCAAAAAAGGGCTGGTAATATAGTAAATGTCCACTAGAATTTAATAGTGTTAATAATGCTTCATTTTTGTTTTGTACTATTAAACTATGAAAGATCGACTTTACTATGTTATTCAAGTGCCCTAAATCGGTTTCATCTGTAAATCTCAAATTAGAAGTATTAATATTCCCTACAATTCTACTGTTGATTGTTACTAGTAAATTTAAATATGGATATTTATGTCTGATATTATTCATAAGTTTTGCCCCCAAAAAACAAAATAATAAGTCTATAATATAATATTTTTAGTAATAAATAAACTATTTTTTATTTTTTAGGTGTTTTAAGTTTGGGAATGCATTTAGTAGTCTTTTGTATAAGTATTTGTTAAGAATATGTTTTTGAATATAATCTTTTATATCATCAGTTGAATCTTTTTTTGCTTTTTTTGCAATTTTCTTGAAATTGCTTGCGATATTTAATGATATTATTAAATCAATTATTATTATACTACTGATTATAAAAGCTAATATGTGAATAATGTTAATGTTTATTTTTGATATTAAGTTTATTAGTAATGGGTTTATAAATTGAATAATTATGATGCTACCGATTCCAAATAGCATAAGTGTTTCAAGACATACTCTACCATTAATATTAAGTTTTCGTTTTGAGTAATCCCACCATCGCATATTAAATATTTTTTCTAGTAAATAACTGGTAAAATATTCTAAAATACCACATATTAATATCGATGTTGAAAATAGAATCAAAAAGTCATTTTTATATTTGGTAAGTAAAAGAGTTAATAAAACTGCGCCTACTCCATATATTGGACAATAAGGTCCTAATAAAAATCCGCGATCTTTTAATTTTTTACTTACGATCCAACAATTAATCACTTCGCATATATAACCTAATACTGAATATATGAAGAAAATGATAATATATTTTGATATCATGTAATCACCTATTACTTATAGTATATTTTTAATCTTATCAAATTATTATAGTTATGTCAAAATCACGCGTTAGACTTTATCTATTATTTGTGGTAGAATGTCTTGTAGGTGTTTGTATGAAGAAGTTATTAATTATAATACCAGCTTATAATGAAGAAAAAAACATCATTGATACTGTAAATTCAGTTAAAACTATTGAAAGTGACTATTGCATAGTTGATTATGTTGTTATAAATGATTGTTCAAAAGACAAAACAGAACAAGTATGTGTTGATAATAGTTTTAATTATATAAGTTTACCATTAAATTTAGGTATTGGTGGTGCAGTTCAAACTGGATATAAGTATGCATTATATAATGAGTATGATTATGCTATTCAATTTGATGGTGATGGTCAGCATAATGCAAAATATATTGAACCATTAATATCAGAACTAGAAAAAGGCGTTGATTTGGTAATTGGATCAAGATTTATTAATCAAATAAGTGAATTTAAATCAACTAAATTGCGAAGATTTGGCAAATCTATATTGTCTTTTTTAATTAAAGTATTTACTAAAAAGAAAATAACAGACCCTACAAGTGGCTTTAGAGGTTGTAATAGGAAGTTGATAGAATTATTTGCTAGTAAATATCCTATTGATTATCCTGAACCGGATACAATAGTTACAGTGTTAAAAAAAGGTTATAAAGTAATTGAAATACCTGTCAAAATGAATGAGAGAAAAAATGGGGTGAGTTCAATTAATGCATTTAAATCAATTTACTATATGATTAAAGTTTCGCTAGCAATTATTATTTCTGGCATTAGTACTGAAAAGGAGAAAGAATATGAAGACTAGTTTAATTGTATTTTTATCAATTTTATGTTTATTTCTTTTAATATTAGTATTTTTAGTTATTAAAAAGAATAAGATGTCGTTAAAATATTCGTTATTATGGATTACATTTGTTTTTATGATATTTATAAGTTTGTTATTTCATAATCAGGTTTTTTATGTATCAAAGTTTCTTGGTTTTGAGGCTCCAAGTAATATGGTATTTTTAATAGGTTTTGTGTTATTGATGATAATTACATTTGTACTTACTTCCATAATATCTAGGCAGAATGAAAAAATTGTTGCATTAACACAGGAAATGGCTATATTAAATAAGAAGGTTAAAGAATTGGATGATAGAGATTATTTGTAAAAATTATAAAAAATATAAAATATTTATAAAATATTTGTTTTCTGCAGGTATTTCATTTGCTATAGACATTGTTCTTTTTTCAATATTTTCGTTTTTGTTAAAGGAGTATTTTGAAACTTATTTTGTAGTTTTAGCAACTATATTTGCTAGAATATTAAGTTCATTTGTTAACTACTTATTAAATGGTAATGTTGTTTTTCAAAGCAATAAAAAAGCAATTGAAAATAAAAATTTGGTGAAATATTATACTTTAGCCGTACTCCAAATGTTTGCTTCTTTGTTGAGTGTGCAATGTTTATATTTATTGACTAATTTTAACGAAACTTTGATTAAAATTCCTGTTGATGTTATAATTTTTGTAATAAATTATTTTGTTCAAAAAAAGTTTATATTTGTTAAAAAGGAGATTTATGAAAAAAAATAGATTTATTTTGTTAGTTTTAGTATCTTTATTAACAACTGTATCATTTATTACGCCAGTTAATTTATCAGGATTAGTATTTACGCAAAACAATAATTCATTTTTATTATATTTGGTGTTTATTATTTTTATGTTTATTTATTATAAAAAGTATTTGTTTAATTTAAAATATAGACGAACTTTTATTGTTTTAGCTTTTCTTTTTAGTCTTTTTATGGTAATAGGTTATAGTTTTGATGTTACTAATAGTAACGAACTTATTGTTGGTAGTTTTTTTCTATTTTTCTTATGTTGCTTAAAATTAATAGGTTATTTTGTATTTTTTAATGTTACTTTAAATGTTATTTATAATTTTATTATTAGTTATAATTTTAAAGAGTTCAAGCATAAAAATAGTTTTGTTAAAACTTTTGAAAAACATCCATTTCTATTTTCTTTAATTATACTATTTATATGCTATGTACCATATATGATAATTTATTACCCTGCTGTTATAAATTATGATGCTGCTAACCAAATAAAAGAAGTAATGGGTGTTCATACTAGATATATGGATAGTGTAGTACTAATTAATGAGGACGTTTTTATTACTAATTTTAATCCCGTCTTACATACTTTATTGCTAGGCGGTTTATTTAAGTTGGGTTATAATTTGGGTAGTGTTAATTTTGGTTTGTTTTTATATAGTATAATTCAGGTTTCTTTTGTAATTTTTACTTTTTCTTATGCTATTAGTTTTATGTATAAGCAAGGTATTAAAACTAAATATTTATTAACTTCTTTATTAATATTTGCTTTAATTCCTGTTTTTCCTATGTACGCTATGACAACGGTTAAAGATGTTATTTTTTCCTGTTTTATATTGTTACTTGTTATATACATTTTTAAGTTTATTAAATATGATGTATCTAAAAAAGATTATTTGGTTTTCTTTATAATAATAGTTTTTATGATGTTATTTAGAAATAATGGTATATATATTTTATTATTAGTGGTGCCTTTTATGATAATAGCTTTAAAAGATAAAAGGATTGGCTTAAGTATAGTGCTAGTTTTACCTATTCTTACTTATATAGGGTATAATAAAACGTTAACTTATTTTGAAATAACAGGTACGAGTGTTAGAGAAGCGTTGTCAATTCCTTTTCAACAAACTGCGAGATTAGTGAAATATAAAGATAAAATAATTACATCAGAAGATAGAAAAATTATTGATGTAATCTTAGATTATGATTCGTTAGCTGAGAGATATGATCCTAATTTAAGCGATGATGTAAAAAATAAGTTCAATAAATATGCGACAAGTGAAGATTTAACACAATATTTTATGGTTTGGTTTAAATATTTAATTAAAGAGCCGATAATTTATATAGATGCAACGCTAAATAATATTTATGGTTACTTTTATCCTAACACAACTCAGTGGTATATTTATAATAAGTACAATACTAAATTAGAAGAAGCTGGTTTTGATTATCATTTTAACGATTTGGATTTGATTAGAGAGGGATTAAGTGCTTTTGGTAATGCTTTCCCTAGAATTCCATTTTTAGGATTGATTGTTAATATTGGGTTTACAACTTGGCTATATTTGTTTATGTTATGCGTGTGTATTTTGAATAAAAATAAAAAATATATATTTACATTGATGCCTGGTTTTGTACTACTTTTAACTTGTGTGGCAGGCCCTGCAAATACATATTTTAGATATATTTTGCCTTTAACATTTACTTTACCTGTTATAATACCATTACTTTATAAGCAAATTGTTCATAGATAATTTTTAAGTTCTACTATACTACTTTTATTAAAAGCATGTAATTCTTTTGCGAGATTTATAATGTCGTTTTTTTCTTTTTTATCTAAATTGTCAGCATAATCCTTAATACGTTTTTCTAAATCAATTTCTCCCATTGTAAAACCACGTATTAATATGTTGGCAATTTTACTATCGCTATTATCTTTTTTTATTTCTTCTTCCATCATGGCGTTGGCCATGAATTTTTGCATTATTTTATTTTTGTTTATTTTAACTTTATATTTTTGTTTTAATAAATTTGCTCTTTTCAGATAATTTTCATATGTTTTTATGTAACTTTCTAAAACCTTTTTAATTTTATTGTCTTTGTTTTTTAGGATTTTTATTAATTTTGTAGTGCTTGAAAGTCCCATTTTAATGTTTTCGTGTATATATATAATTAATTCATCTTGATTGCTCATATTTAATCACCTATGATTATTATTGACATTTTTTATCATTTAATTCATGATATAATTATTATGGAGATGATTGAATGAAAGCTTTAATTACAGGTGCTTCTTCTGGAATTGGAAGAGATATTGCGAGATGTTTATCAAAAAAAGGATATTATGTTATTTTAGTTGCTAGAAGCGAATCAAAGTTAAACGAATTATTAAAAGATTTAAATGGTAATGGGGAAATTTTAATTGCGGACTTATCTAATGATAGTGATGTTGATAAAGTTATATCGAAATGTTTAACTGAAAATATTGATGTTTTAGTTAATAATGCTGGCTTTGGTGTGTATGGTAATTTTTTGGCAACTGATATAAATTCAGAATTAAATATGTTAAAAGTTAATGTTGTTGCACTTCATAGGTTAACCAAAGAAGTTTATAAACTCATGAAAACAAAAAATGATGGACACATTTTAAATGTTTCATCATCAGCTGGATTAATGGCAGGTGGTCCACTTTTGAGTTCTTATTATGCTACTAAAAGTTACGTTAGGAGTTTATCTTTAGGTATTTATGAGGAAAATAGAAGAGATAGAAGCAATGTGCATATATCTATATTATGTCCTGGACCAGTTAATACAAACTTTAATGAGATAGCTGGAGCTTCTTTTAATTTGAAATCTTTAAGTAGTGAGTATGTTGCAAAGTACGCGGTAGAAAAAATGTTCAAGAACAAATTGTTAATTATACCAGGTTTTACAATAAAATTAGGAATATTTTTTCAAAGATTTATTTGTACAAAGTGGTTATTAAAAATCGGATATCGAATTCAGGTTAAAAAAGGAAATGGTTTTTAATATTATTTAATGGTGGGAATATGTTATTATTTTATATTATAAGTTTTGTTTTTTGTCTAATTTTAGGTGGTCTTGGACATTTTTTGTATGAACTATGTAATCATAATAAAATTGTAGCAATATTTTTTGCAGTTAATGAGAGCACTTGGGAACACATTAAGATAGGTTTGACTCCATTATTCATATTTACTATTGTTGATTACTTTTTGTATGGTCAAATTGCTAATTTTTGGTTTAATAAAATGTTATCGTTATTTGCATTTGTCTTATTAATTCCAATTTTGTTTTATTCATATAAATTAGTAACAAAAAAACATTTTTTAATTCTTGATGTAATCATATTTGTTTTTTCACTTTTTGTAGCTATTTTTTTAAACTATTATTTAAATAACATATCATTCAATTTTAATTATAACTTTATAGGGATTTTAGGTATTTTAATATTGTTATTTATGTATTTTTCATTTACTTATTTTCCATTAAAAAACTTTATTTTTTTAGATCCTATTACTAAATGTTTTGGAATTGAAGGTCATGGTCACTAAAAGTTGAAAAAAAGATCTTTTTTTAATATAATAATTAATAGTTGGAGGTAATTATTTTGAGTTTTAGAGATAGAAAAGATGCTGTAAGAGTTCGTAATATGGATGGTGTGCACATGATTATGTGTGACATAAAGCCTTTAAGAGCAGATTCAGATGTTTATATTAATCAGAAAATTGATGTTACAGAATTGGTAAAGTATGTAAATAAGAGGAGAAAAGATGAAGAAGATTTAACTTTTTTTCATGTTTTTTCTACTGCAATTTCTAAAGTAATTTACAATAGACCGTTATTAAATAGGTATGTTTTAAACAAAAACTTTTATGATAGAAAAGAGGTTAGTTTGTCATTTGTAGCGAAGGTTGAGTTTACGGATGACTCTCCTGAGTATTTAAATGTCATACGTGTTGATAAAGATGATACATTGCGTGAAGTTAAAAATAAAATTATTGGGACTGTAAAAAAAGTGAGAAGTGATTCAAAAAATGGAACTGATAATGCAGTTAATCTAGTAGGTAAACTTCCTCGTTTTTTAAGAGTTTTTGTTATGTGGTTACTCAAAAAGTTGGATAATCATGGGTTAATTCCTTATAGTTTAATAGAAAATGATATATATCATAGTACAGTAATACTATCTAATTTGGGAAGTATTGGTTGTGGTGCTATCTATCACAATTTGACTGATTTTGGTACAAATTCTATTTTGATGACTATTGGTAAAATTCATAAAGAACAACTAGTAATGGAAGACGGAAGTGTTCAAATTCGAGATGTGTGTGATTTTGGTGTAAATGTTGATGAAAGAATAGCTGATGGTGTTTATTTTGTTAAATCTATTAAATTATTCGAGTATATTTTACAAAATCCTTATTTGTTAGATACGAAAGTGAGTGAAAAGATTGAAAGAAAAAATTAAGCTAACTAAAGAAGAAAAAAAAGAAAATAAATTGGAAAAAAAATTAAAAAATCCTTGGATAAAGTTTTATAATGACGTTCCTGCTCATATAAATTACCCAGATATGATGATGTGGGAACTAGTAGAGGATGCTTCTAAAATGTATCCTAATTATATCGCGCTTGAATATTTTGGGCAGGAAATAACATATTCTAAGTTTGTTAGTATGATACATGAAGCTGCTAGGGCATTAAAAGCACAAGGTATTGGTGAAAATGATGTCGTTACTATTTGTGCACCTAATATGCCACAATCAATAGTAATGTTTTATGCTATTAATATGGTTGGTGCAGTTGCGAATTTGATTCATCCATTATCTGCTGAAAATGAAATATTAAATTATTTGACAATTTCTAATAGTACTTTTATCTTTTCTATAGATATTGCATGTGACAAGTTGTTAAATATAGTGGATAAAACAAAAATTAAAAAAATTGTAGTAATGACTGTAAATGGTAATATGCCTATTATTACTTCTGCGTTGTATTGGTTAATTCAAGGTAGAAAAAATAAAATCCCTTTTGATAGAGATAATATAATGTCTTGGAAAGATTTTATAGATTTTGGATATATGTTTAATGAAGAATATTCGGTTAAAAGAAGCAAATATGATCCAGCAGTAATTTTATATAGTGGTGGAACTACGGGAAAACCTAAAGGTATTTTATTATCTAATAATAATTTTAATGCTTTGGCAATTCAAAGTCATTTGATGGCTGATCCTAGTAAAGCAGGTGATTCTGTTTTATCTATTATGCCAATATTTCATGGCTTTGGTTTGGGTGTTTGTATTCATACACCACTTATATGTGGAATGAAATGTATATTAATTCCGCAGTTTAATTATAAAAAGTTTGGAAATTTGATAAAAAAACATAAACCCGATTTTATTGTTGGAGTTCCAACTTTGTTTGAGGGTTTATTAAAGAATAAAGATATTAAGAAAAATGATTTGGCATGTTTGACTTGTGTTGTTTCTGGTGGGGACATGATGCAACCTGAATTAAAACGAAAAATAGACAGGTTTTTAGAAGAATACGGTTCAAATGCAAAAGTGAGAATTGGTTATGGCTTAACTGAAGGTAGCGCAGCTAGTTGTTTGACTCCTACAAACGAATATAGAGATGGAACAATTGGAATTCCTTTTCCAGATACATATTATAAGATTGTTAAAATTGGGACCCATGATGAGGTACCATATGGCGAGGATGGTGAAATATGTATTCATGGTCCTAGTGTTATGATGGGATATTTGAATGATGTTAAAGAAACTATGCAAACTTTGAGAGAACACAAAGATGGACTTCTTTGGCTTCATACGGGAGATATTGCTTCAATGGATGAAGATGGGTTTGTATATTTCAAGCAAAGGTTAAAACGCATGATTATTTCTTCTGGGTACAATGTTTATCCGACATATATTGAAAATGTAATTTGTTCACATCCTGATGTACTTACTTGTACAGTTATTGGGATAGATCATCCATATAAGGTTCAAGTTGCTAAGGCATATATTGTTTTAAAAGAAGGTATTAATCCTAGTGAAAAAATAAAGAGCGAGATAAAAGATTTGTGTAAAAAGAATTTGGCAAAATATTCTTTGCCTAGTGAATATGAGTTTAGAGATTCATTGCCAAGAACACTTGTAGGTAAAGTCGCTTTTACAGAATTGATGGATGAAAACAAAAAGTGAAATTTCTATGATCTGTAAAGTTGTGTAAAAAGTCAATTTAATTTAATTGACTTTTTTGTTTGAAAAACTATGTTTTTTTTGGCAAAAAACCTTTTTTTAAAAAATACGTTTTAATTTTTTTTGTTTTTTTTGATAAAAAAAACATTGACATAAGTATATATATTTAGTACTATTAATCTAGTCAACATAGGAGGTGATTAATTGCAAAAAGATGTTTTTGATGAACTTGTTGTTGTAAAAAGAAGTGGTCAAAGAGTAAACTTTAATAGTTATAAGATTGCTGTTGCAATTAAGAATGCCTTTGATAGTGTTTATGATAATAGTGAAGAAACAAAGATTAATAAAATATATGAAAACGTACTAAAGTATATTGAAATAAATTATGCTAACAGAAAAACAATAAATGTTGAAGACATACAGGATATAATTGAATCAAAATTGGAAGAAAGTAACTTTAAAGAAGTGTACAATGCATTTAGTGAATATAGAAAAAAGAGAGCTGCTAGTAGAAAAATTTTTACTCAGAAACAACAACATAAGTTCTTAAAGGCCATAGAAAAAATAAATGATGATAATATTTTGCTTAATGATAATTCATGTAAAATTAAGGATATCGTTAAGAATTATGGCTTGATGGTAGTCAATGAAATTACAAAGTCATATATAATAGATAATAAGTTTTTAAGGGAGCATGACGAAGGTAATATTTATATTAACGATATGTGTGATTTTTCTTTAGGTAGGTTATCAAATACTCATATAAATTTAAATAATTTTTTAGAGAATAATAGTTTTGAAAACGTTGTTTATAAGTTAGAGGATTTATCTACTGAAATAAGTGGGGAAATCAATGTTCCGTCGTTAGATAAATTATTAGAAAATTATTCTATTAAAAAGTTTAAATTGTTATATATTGAATATTTATCTAATTATTTAAAAGTCTCAGGTTTTGATAAATATATTAATTTGAAGAAAATTATTGAATTAATTAACAAAGAAAAGGATATAACGTTTGATATGTCAAATTATTCAATTTATATGTTGTCTGAACAAGTTGAAAATATTTTTGATAGTGCCTATAAAGATGCCTATGAAAAATGTAAATCTGACTTATATTATAATTTAAAGAAAATGTTTGAAGATCTTTCAATGTTTAATAAGTCTTATTCGTTTAGTTTTGGTACAAATGATAGTTCTATTGGAAATTGTATTAATAAGACATTGCTAGAAGTATTAAATGAGTTAGGTAGATTAAATAATGTTATAGTTATTTTTAAACTAAATGAAGATAATGCGAGTTATATGAGCGAAATATGTTCGTTAATTATTAATAATAAAAATGTTATGGTATCTAATAATAAAACTTCATATAATAAAGGAAATAATGAGGTTGAATATTTCTCAGATGGAGTACGTATTTACGAAAATAATAATGAAGATGTTAGTAGTTCTGAAGGTAGAATGGTTGTTGCTTTAACAAATATTAATTTTGCCAGACTTGGTTTAGAGTTTGAAAATGATAATATTAAAAATTTTTATAATAAATTAGATTTTATTGTTGAAATTGTTAAAAGTGAGTTGCTATTAAGTTTTGAAACAATAGGAAATAAGAATAAAGACAATTATGAATTTGTTTTTAATAACAATATTATGAGTGATGATAGATTAGAAAGAGGACAAAAAATAAGAAAGATAATTAAAAATGGTAATTTATTAATAGGACTGATTGGCTTAAATGAGTGTGTTCAGTTATTAGAAAAAGACTCTACTAAGCAATATGAATTATTAAAAGGTATACTTAAGTTTTTAAATAAAAAATGTATGATCTTTAGAGAAGAAACTAAATTAAACTTTTATTTATATGAACCTTATAAAAGTGCGGCTTCTAAAGAATTAATTGCTTTGGATAAGTCAATTTATGGAAATAGAAAAGAACTTAAAAATAAATGTATGTACGATTTAATCAGTAACTTGCCAGAAATTAAAAACAATTATAGTTTAATTGGTGAAATTCAAAAATTAGTAAGTGGTGGTAGTATTTTAGAAATAAAAGTAAATAAAAATATGACAGTTAATAAATTAGAAGAACTTATTTTTAATATATTTGATAGTGATGTAGGTTTTTTAAAGTTTATTACTAAGGATGTGACGTGATGGAAATTAGTGGTTTTGAAAAATTGACTTTAACTGATTATCCTGGTCATATTGCATGTATTGTGTTTACTAAAGGTTGTAATTTTAAATGTCCATTTTGTCATAATAGTGATTTAATCACTTTTGGAAAAGGAAACATATCTCAAACTGATGTTATGGATTATTTGAAAAAGAGAAAGTCAATGTTAGATGGTGTTGTAATTACTGGTGGAGAGCCTACGATGCAAAAAGATATAATGTTTTTTATAAAAAGTATAAAAGACTTAGGCTTAAAGGTTAAATTGGATACGAATGGTTACAATCCAAATGTTCTTAAAAAACTTATTGATGAAAAATTGATTGATTATATTGCTATGGATATAAAAGCTGATAAGGTAAATTTTTCCTTAGTCAGTGGAATTGATATCGATTATAATAAGATAATTGAAAGCGTGGACTATATAAAAAAATCTGGAATTGATTATGAGTTTAGAACAACAATAGTTAAAGAATATCATAATTATAAGATTTTGAATAACATTTGTGAGTATTTAGGTAAAAATGCAAAATATTATATACAGAACTTTGAAAATAGTTCTAATGTTTTGAATCAAAAGTTAAATGGTTTTGATAAATCTGAACTTATTGAGTTAGTAAATAAATTAAATAAAAAATTTCCTAATGTTATCGTTAGAGGAATATAGATTTTATACGAATGGGAGGAAATATAAATGTATAAAGTTAGAAAAAGAGATGGTAAAATTGTATCATTTGATATTAAAAAAATAGGGGATGCTATTACGAAAGCTTTTGAAGCTGAGAATAAGAATTATGATGAAAATGTTATAGATTTTTTATCTTTGAAAGTTACTGCTGATTTTGAAAGTAAAGTTAAGGATAACATTATTGATGTTGAAGATATACAAGATAGTGCCGAAAGAGTTCTTTCACAAGCTGGATATGCAGATGTTGCGAAAGCATATATTTTGTATCGTAAACTTCACGAGAAACAGCGCGCAATGCAGTCAACAATTCTCGATTATAAAGATGTAGTTAATAGTTATCTTAATGTTACTGATTGGAGGGTTAAAGAGAATTCAACAGTTACTTATTCTGTAGGTGGATTAATACTAAGTAATTCTGGTGCGATTACAGCTAATTATTGGTTAAGTGAAGTTTATGATAAAGACGTTGCTGATGCACATAGAAATTGTGATATACATTTACATGATTTATCAATGTTAACAGGTTATTGTGCGGGGTGGAGTTTAAAACAATTAATTCAAGAAGGTTTGGGTGGTGTTTCTGGTAAAATCACATCTAGTCCTGCTAAACATTTGAGTACTTTATGTAATCAAATGGTAAACTTTTTAGGTATAATGCAGAACGAATGGGCTGGCGCTCAAGCATTTTCTTCTTTTGATACCTATTTAGCGCCTTTTGTTAAAATTGATAATTTAACTCAAAACGAAGTTAAACAATGTATTCAATCATTTGTTTATGGAGTTAATACTCCTAGTAGATGGGGGACTCAAGCACCTTTTACAAATATCACTTTGGACTGGGTAGTACCAAATGATTTAGCAGAACTAAATTGTATAATTGGTGGTAAAGAAGTTGATTTTAAATATAAAGATTGTCAAAAAGAAATGGATATGGTTAACAAGGCATTTATTGAGATAATGATTGAAGGAGATGCGAATGGTAGAGGTTTCCAATATCCTATCCCTACATATTCTATAACTAGTAATTTTGATTGGAACGAAACAGAAAACAACAAATTATTATTTGAAATGACTGCAAAATATGGAACACCTTATTTTTCAAATTATATCAACAGCGATATGGAGCCAAGTGATGTTAGAAGTATGTGCTGTAGGTTGAGATTGGACTTAAGAGAATTGCGTAAAAAATCTGGTGGATATTTTGGAAGTGGAGAATCAACTGGATCAATAGGTGTTGTAACTATCAATATTCCAAGAATTGCTTATCTTGCAAAAGATGAAAAAGATTTCTACGATAGATTAGAAAAAATGATGAATATTTCTGCTAGAAGTTTGAAAGTCAAAAGAAATGTAATTTCTAAATTGTTAGAAGAAGGATTATATCCATATACAAAAAGATATTTGGGTACATTTAGCAATCATTTCTCTACTATTGGATTAGTTGGAATGAATGAAGCTTGTTTAAATGCAAAATGGATAAAAGAAGATTTGACACATGAAAAAGCTCAGAAGTTTACTAAAGATGTATTAAACTTTATGAGAGAAAAATTATCTGATTATCAAGAAGAATATGGTGACTTGTATAATTTGGAGGCAACTCCTGCTGAAAGTACATCATATCGTTTAGCAAAAAAAGATAAGACTTTATATCCTAATATAATTACTGCGTCGGATGATGAAACACCATATTATACTAATAGTTCACATCTTCCAGTTGGATTTACAAGCGATATCTTTGAAGCTTTAGATATTCAAGATGAGTTACAAACATTATATACTTCAGGTACAGTTTTCCATGCGTTTTTGGGCGAAAGACTTCCTGATTGGAAATCTGCAGCTAATTTAGTTAGAAAAATTGCTGAGAATTATAAGTTACCTTACTATACTTTGAGTCCAACTTATTCAGTTTGTAAAAAACATGGATATTTTGCAGGTGAAATATTTAAGTGTCCAGTTTGTGATGAAGAAACGGAAGTTTATAGTAGAATTACAGGATATTATAGGCCTGTTAAAAACTGGAATGATGGTAAAGCTAAAGAATACAAGATGCGCAAACTTTATGATTTAAATTGCTCCAAAGAACCGCATTCAGTAGGGAATTCTAAAGACGGAATTATGTTGTTTGGTACAAAAACTTGTCCTAATTGTAAAATGGCAAAAAAAGTTTTGGACGAGGCTAAAGTTAGTTATACGTATATTGATGCTGAAAAAGAGGCCGATTTGACTAAAAGATATGGAATAAAACAAGCTCCTAGTCTAGTAATTGCTCAAAATGGAGAGGTTGAATTAATAAAGAATATATCAGAAATCAAAAAGTATATTAACGAAAAAGTGGTTTGTAATGTATGATGTAATTGTTATCGGTGCTGGGCCTGCTGGATTAACCGCTGGCATTTATTTAGCGCGTGGTGGTGCTAAGACATTAATTTTAGAAAAGGAAGGTATAGGCGGTCAAATTGCATCATCACCATTGGTAGAAAACTACCCTGGATATGAGCAAATAAGTGGTAGTGAATTATCGGATTTATTTTATGAACAAGTTCAAAAATTAGGTGTTGATATAGAAATTGATGAAGTTATTTCTATAGAAAACGGAAAAATAAAAAAAGTAACGACTAATAATTCGGTCTATAGTGCTAAAGCTGTAATTATTGCAACGGGTGTTAAACATAGGCTATTAGGTTTAAAAAATGAAAATGATTTAATAGGTTTTGGCATACATTTTTGCACTACATGTGATGGCTCATTTTATAAAAATAAAACTGTTGCTGTCGTTGGTGGTGGAAATACTGCAGTGATAAACGCGATATATCTTTCAAATTTGTGCCAGAAAGTATACTTAATATGTCGTGGAAACAAGTTAAAATGTGAAAATAGTCTAAAAGAAAAAGTGATGACGAATAGTAACGTCCAAGTACTTTTTAATAGCATTATTACTGAGTATTGTGGCAATAAAACTTTGGAAAGTGTTGTAATAAAGGTTAATAATGAAAAAACTTTATTAAAGCTTGATGGAATATTTTTGGCTATTGGCATGGTTCCAGAAAATAATATAACATGTGATATAGAAACAAATAACAATAATTATTATCTTAGTAACGAAACATTAACTAATATTGAAGGAATTTTTGTCGCAGGTGATTGCAGAGATAAGGAAGTAAGACAAGTTACTACCGCTGTGAGCGATGGAACTATTGCAGCGATTAAAGCACTTAAATATTTAGATAAATAAAAATGCCTTGTTCGGGCATTTTTTAGTCTATGTTGATAAGTTTTTTTGTTTCTTTTTCTGTAATCTTTGGAATAATAATTTTTAGTGTTCCATTATGAAACTCTGCTTTTGTTTTGTCTGCGTCAACATTGCCAACATAAAATTGTCTTTTAATTTTTCCATAAGATCTTTCTCTTCTGATGTAATTTTTATCTTTTTCTTCTTTGTCTTCGCCTTTAGTTGCTTCTACTGTAAGGTAACCATCATTTAAATCTATTGAAATGTCTTCTTTGTTAAAACCAGGGATATCCATTTCAACGTGATAATTGTTATCTTTTTCGTAGATATCGCATTTCATTGCTGTTGTTTTTTCATCTAGAAAATCATTAAAGAAGTTATCAAGATAAAATCTTTCTGGCAATAAACTCATATTTATCCCTCCTTACAATTTTAAATATACTACTTTTGTTAGCACTTGTCAATAAAGAGTGCTAATATTTCATATTTTTTTCACATAAATATTTTATGCAAAATAAAAGAGATTATTCTTCAAAAAAATCTCCAAGTTTTATTTCTAATTTATCAGCAATAAGTTTTAATGTTTCTATTGATATAGTTGCTTGTACTTTTGATGACTCTAAGTTTTTTATATATCCATAAGACAAATTACATAATTCGGCTAAATCTTCACCAGTTAAACCTCTTTGCTTTCGGAACTTTTGAATATTTTTTCCAACTATTGTATATATATTTCTAGTTTTAGGTTTTTCTTTAATATATACCATTACTACTTCACCTATTTAATTTTCTCATAAAACCGCCACCCATTTAGTCACTATATGTATGACTAATTTGCTAATAAATAACTTTTATTTTATATTTTACCATTTTTTACCAATTTTTGATTAATAAAAAAGTTTGAATGTTGAGTTATTATCATTCATCTGATAAAATAGTCTTGTAAGTAAAGGTGAAATTATGCGAAAAAAGAAGTTTTTGGAAATATTAAATAAGAAACTTTTATTTTTAGATGACAGAAGTAAAAAAGATATTTTACAAAAATATGACAATATGATTTGTAAAAAGATGATTAAAGTGAAAGAAAAAGATGTAATTAAATCTTTAAATTTGGACTTTATTGTAAAAAAAGAAATGGCAATTTATAAAACCAAACTTTTTTTTAAAAGAATTAAAAATAGTTTTAATAAGTTTTTTTGTGTTTTAAAAGAGAAACTTAAATTGTTTAAAACTGTTAGAAAAAAAACTAGTAAAGCTGAGAAAAGTGTTTTTCATCAGAAAAATAAAACTAATGGGGTAACTTCTTATAGTAAGAACACTTATGTTTTTTCAAAATCCAATAAAATTATTTTATTTATTGTTGGTATTATTTTATATATTGTTTTATTTTTTCTAGGGATTATATTTTTTATAAATGTTGTAGCATTTTTAGATGGAATAGAACTTTATAGTTTTATTTTAATTTCTTTTGTTTTGATACTTATTGTATGTTTTTCTTTAAGGTGTATTGTTGATAAATTAAATATTGGTGTTTTTAATTTTAAAAAGTATAACCGTTATTATATTATATTAATTTCTTTACTAGGTTGTAGCTTTGGATATTTAATGTTTGATATTTATAGATTAGAAGAAGTAGATGATTTTTCTGAGTATTATACAATGTCTCGTGAAACTAATATGTTTGACATTGATTCTGATGAGGTTAATGTTAAGTTTAATCATATTTATGATAATAAATATAATATTAAGTATGACGATAGTTTGGATAACGAGATTAAAATAGTTGCAAATTATTATAGAAATTATTATGATTTAGTAATAAAAAAGAATAGAAATGATCTCTACGTATCATTCCATGTAAATAGTCGTGACGTTATAAGTACTTTAATAGATGGACTTAAACAAAAAAGCATTTATAATTTGAATGAATTAAAAAGATATGATATCACTATTTATATAAACGAAAAAGATAAAAATAAAATTAACTTTATTTAACAAAATAAAACTCTAGATTAGACTAGAGTTTTTGTGTTGTTGAACACATTTGTGAATATTTGTTCTTTTTTCAAGAACATATATATTATATGATATTTTATGGTTTTTGTAAATGATTTTATTATTAAAAAAGCATTTTATGTTAAATATTTGTCTTTTTTTGCATATTATTATATTCATTTGTCAATATAAATAATAGGAGGTAATTTAATGAAAAATCCGGGATGTTCAAACTGTGATAATAATAGTGAATTAGGTTTTGCTTATATAGATCATCAAAGCGGACTTTTATGTATTACGTTTGAAGAAAAGATACTACCTAAAGGTGTTAAAGTTTTAAGACCATCAATTTGTAAGACTTGTGGTACTACTGAATGGAAAACAATTGATAACAAATAAAAAACAATTCGTATGAATTGTATTTTTTTTAGATGGCGCCTGATGCAGGACTCGAACCTGCGACCTAACGGTTAACAGCCGTGTGCTCTACCAACTGAGCTAATCAGGCATTGCATAAGTATTATATTAAATTAGTTTTATAAAGTCAACCAATTTATAAAAAAAATTGTAATATTACTTTTTTTTTATTATAATATAATTGGTGGATACAAATGAATGATAATGTGGAAGTTGTTAATTTTGATAATTCAAAACAAAAGTTTAGTATTTTAGAGACTTATGGCGAAAATTTAAGTAAAAAGTTTTATATTACTAATCCAGCAATTGGAAGAGACAAAGAAATTAATGAGATGATACTAATTTTGTTAACTCCTGAAAAAAGTGCTTTACTTACTGGTAAACCAGGTATTGGTAAAACTGCTATTGTTGAAGGTTTGGGTTATAGAATGCAAAAAGGGGAAGTGCCTGATGCTTTAAAAAACTACGAGTTGATAAAAGTTAATATTACTAGTTTATTAGGTAATGCAGTTAGTGAAGGTAGGAATGAGAATCGGTTACAGTTACTAGTCGATGAATTAAAAGAAAGATCTAATATAATTCTTTTTATTGATGAAGTTCATTTACTTGTAAGTAGAAATACTACAAATTTGAATGTGGATTTTGCGAATATGTTAAAACCTGGATTAGATAGAGGTACCATTAAAATGATAGGTGCAACAACTACTGAAGAATATGAATATTATATTTTGAGAGATCGTGCTTTTTTAAGACGTTTTCAAAGAGTAGATGTTGCTGAACCAACGCAAGAAGAAACTATACAAATTTTATTAGGCACAATGCCTAAAATTGAACAACAAACTGGTGTGAAAGTTACATATACTGATTATATTAAACAAAGAATTTGTGAATTTTTAGTTCAAATGACGGATGAATATAAACGTATATATGAAATTGGTAATAGGTATCCAGATATTTCTTTAGCTCTATTAGGTAATGCTTTTTCTAATGCTGTTTTTGAAAATCTAAATGTTTTAAAAATACAT
Source organism: uncultured Bacilli bacterium (assembly GCA_944350335.1). Taxonomy (GTDB): domain Bacteria; phylum Bacillota_I; class Bacilli_A; order RF39; family UBA660; genus CALVVN01. The sequence continues at coordinate 7,113 of CALVOQ010000003.1, read as the reverse complement.
CACGTGTATAATGCAATTAAGAACGCAAAAAATGTTTATGAAGATGTTAAGAAAAAAGAATTAGTTAAGTTTAAAGAATATTTTAAAGATGTTATTAGTGATGAAGGAGCTGTTTTAAGCTGAGGATGGGTGTTGTATGATAGAAGAGATTTTTGATAATATTGATAACGAATTATATAGACAACAAAATAATGTTGAGTTAATTGCTTCGGAAAACTTTGTTTCTTTGAATGTTATGAAGGCTCAAGGAAGCGTTTTAACCAATAAATATGCAGAGGGATATCCATCAAAAAGATATTATGGTGGTTGCGAATTTGTTGATGAAATAGAGAATATTGCTAGAGATACATTAAAGAAATTATTCAATGTTAAATATGTTAATGTTCAACCTCATTCAGGGAGTTCGGCTAATATGGCTGTTTACAAAGCGCTTTTAAATATTGGTGATAAAGTACTTGGAATGAATTTAAGTGCTGGTGGGCACTTAACTCATGGGCATCCCATTAATTTTAGTGGTTTAGATTACACAGTTATATCGTATGGTGTTAATAAAGATACGGAGCTTATAGATTATGACGAAGTAGAAAAAATAGCATTAGAAGAGAAACCAAAGATGATAATTGCTGGCGCTAGTGCTTATTCTAGGATTATTGATTTTAAACGTTTTAGAGAAATAGCGGATAAAGTTGGAGCATATTTGATGGTTGACATGGCGCATATCGCAGGGCTGGTCGCAACAGGACTTCACCCAAATCCTTGTGAATATGCTGATATAGTTACTAGTACTACTCATAAGACTTTGAGAGGACCAAGAGGTGGAATAATTCTGACCAATGATGAAGAATTATCAAAGAAAATTGATAAGATTGTTTTTCCGGGCATTCAAGGTGGGCCTTTGATGCATGTTATTGCTGCGAAGGCTGTATGTTTTGTAGAAGCACTTGATCCAACTTTTGAAGTTTATCAAAAACAAGTTATAAAAAATGCCAAAGCATTAGCAAAAAAGATTTCAGAAGGTGGATTACGAGTTATTACAGGTGGCACGGATAATCATTTGATTTTGGTTGATGTAACAAGTTTTAACCTTAATGGTAAGGAAGCAGAACAAATATTAGAAAGTGTTAACATAACATGTAATAAAAATAGTATTCCTTTTGACAGCGAAAGCCCTTTTAAAACTAGTGGGATAAGACTCGGCACTCCAGCGATGACTACTAGAGGGTTTAAGGAAAAGGAATTTGAACTTATTGGCGAATATATAATTAAGGCGCTTAAAAATAAAGACAATCATGAAGTGTTAACTGATATAAGAAGTAATATTATAGATTTATTAAAAAAATTTAAATTGTATAACTAATTAAAAATTGAAATATTTTAGTGTATTAAAATCAAATATTTGTATAAATAATATTTGATTTTTTTTGTTATAAAATTGAATTTTAGTGATTTGTAAGTTATCTACGTATGTGTTATATTTTGCTCAATGGGAGGATTTATGAATGATTTTTTAGAGATAAAAAAATTAAATAAAAATGTAAAAGATAATATTATATTAAAAAATATTAATATGAACATAAAGAAAGGTGATATTATAGGAATTATTGGGCTTAACGGAAGTGGTAAAACAACATTACTAAAATGTATATTAGGCTTCGTTAATTTTGATGGGGAGGTTTTGTTTGATGGAAAATCTAAAATATATAAAATTTTGCCAAATAATGTTGGTTTTTTAATTGAAAGTCCAAATCTTTATTATAATTGGACTGGTATTAAAAACTTAAAATTTTGGGCAAAATTTTATGGTGATTTTGACTATGATTATGTAAAAAAATTAATAGATATGTTTGAATTAGATTTGCATAAGAAAGTTAAAAAGTATTCTTTAGGTATGAAACAAAAATTAGGAATTATTATAGCTTTGATGAATAAACCAGACTTTTTAATTTTAGATGAACCTTTTAATGCTTTGGATATAAAAAGTGTAGTTAACTTAAGAAAATTATTATTATCTATAAATGATACAACAATTATAATTTCATCACATGATATAAAAGAATTAAATAAGATTTGTGACAAATTGATGTTAATAAAAAAAGGTGAAATTGTTGACATAATAAATAACTCGGATTTTTCTTCTGATTTGGAGGGAAAAGTAATAGGAAGTGTGGTAAATGTATGCTAAAATTGGTAAACTTATTGTTTTTTAGAGAAATTAAAAAGAGTTATTTTATTATAATTTTGGCAATAATACTCATTGCTTCATTTGTCGTAAATTTTTTGTCTTATAACCATTATGAAAGTGATAATAATCTTATTAACGTTCAATCCAAATTAAATGAAGAAGAGTTTTTAAAATTATATCCAAATAGAAATTATAATAGATATGTAGAACTTTACGAAGATTATATTGATGAAGTTATTAAAGCGACAAAATTAAATAATTATGAAATTGTTAATAATTTATATTCTTTTGATACAATTTATCAATTTCAAGTGTTTTTGTCTATAATATCTATAATTGTTGGATCATCATTATTAATGAATGAATTCAAATGTGGTACAATTAAACATTTTTTAGTAAAAAAGTATAGTAGATTTAAAATATATTTTGCTTTCTTTTTAACTGTAGTGTTGCTAGTATTGTTGATAAATTTATTTTTATTTATCTCATACACACTTTCAATGATTTGTGTGGATAAGTCGTTTGATTTATTATATATTACTAAATCTGTTGTATTAAATGATAAAGTTGTAGATATAAATTATTATTATTTAACTTTTACAAAATTTATCTGTAATTCTTTACCAATCATATTTGTAGGTATTTTATCGTTTTTTATTTCTTTGGCACTATTTAATAAAGTATTTTCAATAAGTTTTATGTTTTTTGTAAATGTTTTTGGTTTAGTTATTTTTCAGTGGTTATTAAACTTTGATATAAGTTTTTTAATGTATAGTTTTTTGCCCTATTTAGATTATACTATATTTAACGATAGGTTAAGTCTTGTAGAGTTTAATATGCAGTATGGCACTAATTTATCTTTGTTTAATGGAAACTTATTGTTATTTGTGTATGCTATATTGGGTTTTGTTATTTCTTCTTTATTATTTTTAAAAAAAGATTTAAATTAAAAAGAGTTATAGCACTCTTTCGCATAAATCTTCGTATTTTGTTCCATGTGGAATTATTTTAAAGATTCTTGTATTCTCATCAATTATGTTTATTTTTATATCTAGCCTGTTTTTTGGTAAGATGTCTTCAATTAAATCTGACCATTCAATAATGCATACACCTTTTTTATTAAAGTATTCTGATATACCAATATCTTCTTTTACTTCATTTAATCTATATACATCCATATGGAATAATTTAATATCACTATCGTATTCTTTTATAATTGTAAATGTCGGAGAAGTAATGTTGTCTTCTATGCCCATAGATGCGGCAAATGCTTTTGTAAAAACTGTTTTGCCACTACCTAAATCACCTTGTAAACATATTATCATATTTGGAAATTTCTCGCTTTCTATATTTTGCGCTAATTCGATTGTTTCTTCTTCACTATTTGTTGTTATTTTGTATTCCATAAAATCACCATAATTACATTTTAACATTAATAATATGTCTTGGACAATATATTTTTAAACCTTTACATATAAAAAATTAGTCATATGCCTTTTCTTGGTATTTAATTAATCATACTATACATTAGGGAGGTTTAAAAAAATGTATTTTGATGAAAGAGATAATAATTTGGATTATGTTGGGGAAGAGACAAATAATTATTTAAAAGTTGAAGATAAAGATTATAATGAAATCAATAATCATGAAGTATATCATTTTAAAAATAACAAAATATATGACATAAATAATATAAATATTAATAATTATAGAGAAAATATGTCAAATGAACTAAGTATACCTAAAGATGGTTTGAATAAAGGTGGAATGTTTAAGAATATATACGATCCTTATAAAAGTCATATTTATAAAGTTGTTGTGAAAGGTGAAAGAGATGAAATGCTTCTTAAAATACAGGAGTTGACATTTGCAATAAAAGATTTGAATTTGTATTTGGATGTGTACCCATCTGATATGGAAATGTTTGAAAAGTATAGATCTTATAGTAAAGAATTAGAAGCAATTAAAGAAACTTATGAAAAAAAATATGGACCTTTATGTTCATTTTCTGTGATGGGAGATAAATATAATTGGTACATGAATCCATGGCCTTGGGATAAAGGGGGTAATTAAAATGTTTAAATATGAAAAAATGTTAGAATATCCAATTAATATAAGAAAAAAAGATTTACGCATGGCTAAGTTACTTATGGCTCAGTTGGGTGGACCGGATAGTGAACTTAGCGCATCGCTAAGGTATTTTTGCCAAAGATATACTATGCCTGATGCAAAAGGTAAAGCATTACTCACAGATATAGCTGTGGAAGAGTTTGGACATATTGAAATGATACAAACTATGATTTATCAATTGACTAAAGATGCTTCTTTAAAAGAATTAAAGGATGCTGGGTTAGATACATTCTTTGTACAACATAAAAAAGGTATTTATCCAGTAGATGCTAATGGTGTTCCATTTACTGCTGCTTATTTTCAATCTACTGGTGATGCTATAGTAGATTTACAAGAAGATATGGCTGCAGAGGAAAAGGCTAGAGCTACTTATGAAAATCTTATGGATTTAACGGATGATACTGATTTATTAGCGCCACTAAGTTTTTTAAGACAAAGGGAAGTTGTGCATTTTAATAGATTTAAAGAATTACATGATGAATATAAAAAGAATGGATTAAGATAATGTTTATTTTTTTAATACTATAGTTATTCTATAGTATTTTTTTGACTTAGTCTTTTATATATTATATAATTTTTTTGTTGGTGATAAAAATGTTAGAACTAAAAAATATTAGTTATAAAATAAATGATAAGGTCATACTTAATGATATCAATTTGACTATTAATGAGCGTGATTTTATAGTAATTACAGGGCCTAATGGGAGTGGTAAGAGCACATTGTTAAAAATAATTATGGGTTTAGTTAAACCTACCTCTGGTAAAGTTATTTTGGATGGTTGTGATATAACAGATAAATTAATATATGAAAGAGCTAATATGGGAATAACATTTACTTTTCAAACACCTGTTAATTTTAAAGGATTAACTGTGAGAGATTTACTATGTATTAGTAGGTCTTATTACTATGATGATTATGTTGGCCGTGAACTTTTAAAGAAAGTAGGACTTTGTGCACAAGAATATTTAAATAGAGAAGTTAATAATAATTTAAGTGGTGGAGAATTAAAACGTATTGAAATTGCTACTGCTTTGGCAAAACAAGGTAAATATTTATTGTTTGATGAACCAGAAGCTGGCATTGATTTATGGAGTTTTGAAGATTTGACCAAGATATTTCGGGATATAAAAAAGGATAAAAAAAATGGATTAGTTGTTATTTCTCATCAAGAAAGGTTATTTGATATTGCTGATAAAGTAGTTGTCTTTGATGATGGGGTAATTAAAGAAATAGGAAATAAAAATAAAATTAAAAAATATTTAAATGAATCTAAATGTAAGAAATGTATGAGGGATGAAGATGAATAGAGAAGATAATGATATACTATTTAATATATTAAATGAAGAAATTGATTCTAATAGCATTCATAATATTAGAAAAAATGGTGAAGTTATTAGTAGACATTCTACGGATGAGGTTAATATTGTAACTAAGAAAGATAAAGCAGGTATAGAATTAAATGTTAAAAAAGGTTCAAAAGGTAAATATGTTCAAATCCCGGTTTTACTTACTACAGAAGGTTTTAACGATACCGTTTATAATGATTATAATGTTAAAGATGATGCTGAAATAACTATAGTTGCTGGTTGCGCAATACATAACGATTGTGAGATAACTAGTATGCATTCGGGAATTCATACTTTTAACATAGGGAAAAATTGTAAAGTAAAATATGTTGAAAAACATTATGGATGTGGACAAATTGATTCTAATAAAGTTATAAACACTGATACTTTTGTCAATTTAGGAGAAAATTCTATTTTAGAAATAGAGACTATTCAAATTAGTGGCGTTGATAAATCAATCAGAAAAACAAATGCAGTTTTAGAAAAAAATAGTGTCCTTGATATTTTTGAAAAATTAATGACTGCTTCAAGTGACGAAGTAATATCAACATATGACATAAATCTTAAAGGTGAAAATTGCAAAGCTAATTTAATATCTAGAAGTATTGCTAAAAATAATAGTTTTCAAGAGTTCATAAGTGAAATGGTAGGTAATAATAAATGTTTTGGTCATATAGAATGTGATGCAATTATAATGGATAATGCTAAAGTTGCTTCCACTCCTAAAATTATTGCTAATAATATTGAATCTGAATTGACGCATGAAGCTGCGATTGGGAAAATAAATAAGGATCAGTTGTTAAAGTTACAAACATTGGGATTAACTAAAGAAGAAGCTGAAATAGAAATTATTAAAGGTTTTATGAATTAAAAAATATTATAAATTAATGTTTTTTTAGTTGTTTAGTAAATTATCGCATAAAGTAACTATTAAATCCGATATTTCTTTAGGCTTTTCTAAAAAATTATTTCCTATCCAATTTTCTATTATACCTACGCTACCAAATGCAAAAAAATTAAAAATGTAATCAATTTGATCAGTAGAATATTTTTCTAATTTTCTTTTCCATTCTGTTGCACTTTTAACATATGCTAAGTATACAACTTTTTTTATAAATTCTTTATTTCCGTATGGACCAAACAATACTTTACAAGCATCCTGGTTTTCATATATTATCTTTATAATGTTATTTATAAAAGGTTTGATACTTTCTTCATTTTCTATAGTTTCAATACTTTTTTTTATGCTGTTATATAATTCAAGTTCTATTTTTTCTATTAAATCATATATATCAACATAGTATTTATAGAATGTAGCGCGATTAATATCAGCGATTTTGCATAATTCAGTTACAGTGATTTTGCTCGCTTCTTTTTCTTCCATTAATTTCAATATTGTGCTTTTGATAACATTTAGTGTATATTTCGTTCTTCTATCAATTTTTTTCATAATT
>CALVOQ010000002.1 GCA_944350335.1 uncultured Bacilli bacterium | reverse complement strand
AAGAACATTTGTTTGCTTTAATATCTCTTGTTTCATTTTATCTTACCTTTCGATATTATTTTATAATTTTTGTCTATTATTGTCAATTCCAATTATAAATAATTCTTTATTACATTATTTTATAGATTCTCTATTTTTTTTACATAAAAAAATATGTAAAAGAACATATTTTAATAAAACATTAATTTTTATTACATTCTATACATATTTCTTCATTATTTTTTAAAACTAACAAATTACCACATTTACTACACAACTTACCAGTAGGTTTATCCCACAAAGCATATTTACATTTAGGAAAGTTATTACATCCGTAAAATACTTTACCTTTTCTTGTTTTCTTTTCTACTATTTTTCCACCGCATTTAGGGCAATCACAAATTTCAATAGTTTTAATTTCTTCTTTTTTTATATATTTACATTCTGGGTAACCAATACAACCTACAAATGAACCATATTTACTTTTACGAAGCACTAAGTCTTTACCACATAAAGGACATTTTTCTCCTACTTTTTCTGGTTCATCTTTTTCCATGTTTTTAAATGCTTTATTTAAAAGTGGATCAAAGTCATTATAAAACCTTTTAAGTAGTTCATACCACACTTCATTTCCATCAGCTATTTTATCTAAATCGCTTTCCATTTCTTTAGTATATTCTACGTTTATAATTTCACTAAAAAACTCTTGTAATTTGTCTGTAATTTGTACTCCTGTTTTAGTAGGAACAAACTTCTTTTCATTTATTTCTATATAAAGTCTTTTTTTAAGAATATCTATTATAGTTGCATATGTGCTAGGTCTACCTATTCCTAATCTTTCTAATTCTTTTATTAAACTAGCTTCTGTATATCTACTAGGTGGATTGGTAAAATGTTGTTCTTTTTCTATTTTTTTACTAACTACCACATTGCTTTTATAACTGCTAAAGTCAGGTAATGTTTTATCACTAACGTCTTCATAACTATTATATATTTTTAAGTAGCCTTCAAATTTAACAATTTGTCCAGTAGTTTTAAATTTATAATCATTATTATCGAAAACAATATTAGTTTTATCTAAAATTGCATCACTCATCAAACTAGCAAGTGTTCTTACATATATTAAGTTATATAATTTATATTCATCTTTATCCAAATAAGTTTTAATACTCTCTGGTGTTCTTAATATACTAGTAGGTCTAATTGCTTCATGAGCATCTTGAACACTCTCATTCTTTTTTACTTTTTTAACATAACCAATGTACTCTTCTCCATATTTATTTTTAATATAATTTTTTGTTTCACTTACAAATACATCACTTAATCTAATACTATCAGTTCTCATATAACTAATTAAACCAACAGTTTCATTTTCCAAATCTATTCCTTCATATAACTTCTGTGCGATTCTCATAGTTTTAGAAGCGCTAAAACCTAGCCTATTACTAGCCATCTGAGTCATAGTACTTGTTGTAAAAGGAAGTCTACTTCTTTTCTTAGTTTCTTTTCTTTCAATATTTTCTATTTTAAAAGAATTATTTAGTTCATCTAATATATCGTTAGCTTCTTTCTCACTTTTAATCTCTATTTTTTTATTCTTATATTTAAATAGTTCTGCATCAAAATCATTAAATATTGCATTTATAGTCCAGTATTCTTCACTTACAAACTTTTCTATTTCTCTTTCTCTATCTACAATAAGTTTAAGCGCTACGCTTTGTACTCTACCCGCACTTTTACCGTCAGTTTTACTTTGCATTAGTCTGCTAAGTCTAAAACCTATTATTCTATCAAGAATTCTTCTTGTTTCTTGACTATGTACTAAATCCATATCTATATCTCTAGGATTTGTAAAAGCTTCTTGAATAGCTTCTTTAGTTATTTCATTAAAAACAACTCTTTTATAGTTTTTTAAACCCAATGCATCTTTTAAATGCCAACTTATTGCTTCACCTTCTCTATCAGGATCAGTAGCAAGAATAACACCACCATAATTCTTTACTTCTTTTTTTAAATCATTTATTAACTTACTTTTACCCTTTATTGCTTTATAATTAGGTTTAAAATTGTCTTCAATATCCACGCCTAAACCATATTTACCAGTGGTAGTCAAATCTCTTATATGGCCTTTGCTAGAAGTTACCTTATAATCTTTACCTAAATACTTCTCTATTGTTTTACTTTTGCTTGGACTTTCAACTATTACCAATTCTTTCATACTATTTCCTTTCATTTATAAAAAATAACGTAGTTTAACTAAAAAGTCAAGTTTATATTAACATATGTAATATATAACATAAAAATGACTTTACAATTATTAATATAAAAATTTAAGTTTTAATTTAGGCTTATATTAAGCTATTATATATTTAATAAGTTTAAAAAAGAACCTTATTTTAAAAGATTCTCAATTTTCATTAGCAACGTATCTTTATCAAATTCTAATGCCTTTAAAACATCTGCTTTCTTACCACTTACTCCAAACTTATTAATATTAAGAATGTATTTACTATTATAAACAAACTCATTCCAAGTTCTATCATTACTTGCTTCCAGTACAATTATTTTACTACCTATTGGCATAAGTTCTTCTCTATACTCTTTAGGTTGTTCATTAAATACCTCAACTGAAGGCATACTTACTACGCGTATATTTATATTTTTCTTTGCAAGTTCTTCACTTATCTCTATGGCAGTATGCACATCTTCTCCTGTTGATATAATAACACCACTTAGTCTACCAAATTCTTTTTTTATGATATATGCACCTTTTTCAGTATTAGTAATATCGCTAGTTTTTATCTCGGGAAGTTTTTCTTTAGTAACGATAATAGCCGCTGGGATGCGATTATTAATTATATAGTCCCAACTACCAACTAGTTCTTTTACATCGGCAGGTCTAAAAACCTTAAAATTAGGTATACTTCTTAACATACCAAGTTGTTCAATAGGTTGATGTGTAGGTCCATCTTCACCTATTCTGACTGAATCATGAGTAAAAATGTAAGTAACTGGAAGTTTCATCATCGCACTTAACCTTATGCCAGGTTTCATATAATCACTAAATGTTAAAAAGGTACTGCCAAAAGGTCTAAGACCGCATAGCGCAAGACCATTTAAAACTGAGCTCATGACATTTTCTCTAACACCAAAGTGAATGTTCCTTCCTTTATAGTCATTTATTTTAAAATCTTTTCCATGAGTTAAATAAGTTTTAGTAGAACTTGCAACATCGGCACTCCCACCAATTATTAAAGGTGTCAAGTTCCCTATGAGATTTAAAAGTTTTCCATTCGTGATTCTCAGTTCTTCTGTTTGCCCCTCTTCAAAATTAACTTTAATGGTTTTTAAATTAATTCTAAATTCACCAAGTTCAATATAATTTAGCATTTTTTTATTTACACTGTCATTAGACATAAAAGCATTGTATCTACTTACCCACTCATTATACAAAGGGATACATCTTTTTTCTAACTCATTTCTAAAACTAGTGGCAGCTTCTTTAGAAACATAAAAAGGGACTTTATTGACATTCATTTTAGATTTAACAAGTTCAATATCTTCGTTGCTTAAAGGTTTCCCGTGGACTTCGCTAGTACCAGCCTTTTCAGTGCCATTTCCCAAGATGGTGTTAATTTTAATGATACTTGGTTTATCACTCACAGTTTTAGCTTTACTTATACTTTCATTTATTAAACCATAATTTTCTCCATCACTTATCTCTTGAACATGCCAACCGCATGCTTCAAATCTTTTTAAAACGTCTTCATTAAAAACGCCAAATGTAGGCCCATCTAATGAAACATTGTTAGAGTCATATAAAACAATAAGTTTGCCTAATTTCAAACTACCAGCCAAACTCATTGCTTCATAACTTAAGCCTTCCATCAAGTCTCCATCTCCAACCAAAACATACGTGTAATAGTCATATATATCTTTGCCAATTGTGTTTCTCAGATACTCTTCAGCTATAGCTATACCTACTGAAGTAGCAAATCCTTCTCCAAGTGGACCTGTAGTAGTTTCAACGCCTATTTTTGTATTAAGTTCAGGATGCCCACTCATCCTACTACCCACTTGTCTAAAAGTTCTTAGTTCATCTAAACTAATAGGATACCCAGCAAAAAATAAAGTGCTATAAAGTAAAGCAGATCCATGTCCTGCACTTAATATAAATCTATCTCTATTGTTCCAATTACCATCCTCAGGATTAAACTTCAAATGATAACGAAACAAAGTATAAATTGTTGGTGCAGCGCCTAAGCAAATTCCTGGGTGCCCACTTTTAGCTTCATCTATCATATCAATGCTTAAACTTCTAATGCCGTTAATAATTTTCCTATCAATATCCATAATTACAACTCCTTGTATTATAAGTGAATTATAACACAATGTGTTCGTAATGTAAATCAACACAATTTTTTTATAAAAAAATCATTATATTATTGCAAATAAAAAGGCGCAAAGACTTATACTATGTAAAAACTTTTTGAATTAAACATAATAAGTTAAAAAGCAAATAAATGTATATCTACATTTTTAATTTGCTTTTCATACCCTTTCCGCCTTTAAACCCATTTACATTTTGTAAAATGTTGGTGTCAAAAGAATACACTTTTTTTCTTTTATTTTTGTAATCTTTAATAGCTAAAGTAATTAAGTCATCTAACAAAGTTTTGTAGTTTTTCCCACATTCCCTCCAAAGATAAAATGACAAAGATCCCGGCACAATATTAGGTTCATTTACATAAACTTTACTGTTTTTTTTGTCAAATAAGAAATCAATTCTAACTACTCCAGACAAGTTAAATAATTTAAAAACCTTTTCTGATAGTGATTTAATTTCACTTTCTATTTGTGGTTCTATTCTAGCCGGTATAATTCTATTAGTATTAGTCATTCCTTTACTTTTAGTATCTTTTTTACTACCGATGTATTTATCTCTATAACTTAAAAACTCATCTACTCCCATGACTTCTTCCAATGGACTAATTTCTAAGTATTCACTATTGCCTAGTACACTAGCATTAATTTCAACTAAATTGTTTATTACTTTTTCAACAACAATTTTACTATCATATTTAATTGCTTCTTCTAGGCAGTCCTTTAATTCATCAATATCATGAGCAACAGTAATTCCTACGCTACTTCCTAGCCTTGCAGGCTTAACGATAACAGGAAAACCTAACTTTTCAATTTTGGTATTTATTAAATCTTCATCATTAACATATTCATAATCATAAAACCAAACATAATCCACTACTGGAAGGTTTTCACTTTGCATAAGCTTTTTCATAACAACTTTATCTTGGCCAATGGAAGACCCTAAGATGCCACTTCCCACGTAAGGAATACCAATACTTTCTAAATAACCTACTAATGAGCCATCTTCGACATTTGCACCGTGAACAATAGGAAATGCTATATCAACTTTATTTTCAACATGCTTAAACAATCCTTTTTGCTTTAACAAAACAAATTCATTTTTTCTTTTACATAAAACTATAGGAATAATATTTTTATACAAAAAGTCTAGATTTTTAAAATTATTTATATTTAATAGTTCCATTCCAGTATACCAATTCCTATCCTTATCTATATAAATAGGAATAACCTCATACTTATCGGTATCTATATTGTTAATTGCTTGTATAGCACTAATAATGCTCACTTCGTGTTCGACACTTTCTCCTCCAAAAATAACTCCAACTTTAATTTTCATAATTCAATTTAACTCCTTTCATTAAATAGATCTGGCAAATCATTTTCAAGTAAAACATATGTTGTATTTTCTCTCAATTTTTTTATTAATTCAAACGCGTCTTTGACATCATTTAAAATATGAACTTTAGACATATCAAACTCACTTTCAACTAAACCATCGTATATAAACTTAGTTGCTTTTTTTCCAATAAGAATGACTTCATCAACTTTACCATTCATATACTTTCCAAACTCTTTATTAAGATCATCTTGTTCGCTTCCAAGTTCTATCATACCAGGTGTCACAATTATTTTTTTCCCATTCATCATTGAAAGAACATCTAAAGCCATCTTTGATCCAACTGGATTGGCATTATATGCATCATCTATAATGTAAATATCGTTTACTTTTTTTAACTCTAATCTATGTTCAACTGGCTCTACCTTTTTTACAGCATATATCAATTGTTCAACACCTATACCTAAAGCCCGCCCTAATGCTATCCCTGACAATATGTTATAAATATTCGCTTTTCCTAATAACTTTGTTTCAAACTCATACTTATTTTTATCATCTTTAAACACACAAGTAAATTTTGTTCCTTTGTTAGATAATACAATATTTTGAGCTAAAACATCAACATTTTTATTTTCAATACCAACCCATAAAACTTTAACATTATTTTTAAGTTGATAATTAATTTGTAACTCATCATCCCCATTTAATATAGCAATTCCGTCGCTAGGCAAACTCTCAATCAATTCAAACTTCGTTTTTTGAATATTTTCTTGAGTTAAAAAAGTTTCCAAATGAGCAGTTCCAATTTTAGTTAAAATACCATAAGTAGGATGAACTAAATCACATAATTCTTTGATTTCTCCTACTCTACATGCACCCATCTCAGCAATAAAATAGTCGTTAAACTTATCTAAATGATTATTAATAGTAAGCATTAATCCATTAGGTGTATTATAATTTTTTGGTGTTGGGAACGAATTATATTTAATATTTAAAATATCATTAACTATATTTTTACTACTTGTTTTACCATAACTACCAGTAATTCCAATAACTTTAGTATTTTTCATACTTTTTAATTTATTTTTTGCTTTGTTTTTATAATAAACAAAGATACCTTTTTCTACGGGAATATTAATAAAATTAATCAAAATAATTAATAAGTATAATAAGTATAATATTAAGCCTAATATAAGATAATAAATATTTACAAAATAAATATCAAAATTAAGTAAAAGGAACGTTAAAAAAAGAATAAAAATTAAATACAAAGTAAAATACATTCTTTTTATTCTAGCGGTTATAACCAAAGGCTTTTTGCTTTCCCTGTTAACATCTTTTCTATTTAATAAAAACAAAAGTAAATATATAAGAAAAAATATAATTGTTGATAACTTATAATTTATAAATATTAAAAATGTAAAGGTTAAAAATATTAAATCTAAAGAAATAAAACAACTGACAAAATTATTTTTAAGCCAATTAGTATAAGAGTCCAAGTGATATCTGTTTTGTTGAAACATATGCATAACTTTCTTGAGTTTAATATTGAAATATATGAAATAAGAAAATAACGAAATAATAAAGTAACACATAATTAATTACCTCCAAAAAATGAATTTAGTATATTGACAACTTCATTTAATCGTTCCAAATACGCATAGTGACTAGCGCCTTCAAATTTTATTACTGCACTATCTTTAATTAAGCTTTCTAATTCATATGCACGTTTTATTGATACAGCAGTATCATTAGTACCCCAAATTAGTAATGTGGGACAACTAATCTTTTTTGCTTCATCAACAACATCTGTATTTACAGTTTTAACTAAAACATTTCTCATCATATCGCTAGCATTTCTATAATCAGTCGACCCCATTCTTTTTTTCATTTTATTGCCTAGTGTTTTGAGCCCAGGAACTTTCATAATAAATTTTAGTATTTTTGTTTTCAACGACAAGTTTTCTACTTCTTTTTTAAAAGGACTTGCTAATAACACCATCTTATTGACATTGTATTTACTAGCATAAACAATTGATACTTTCCCGCCGAATGAATGTCCAATTAAAGAAATGTCTTGTAGTTTTAAGTGTATTATCAAATTATGAACCGCATCAGAATAATCATAAACGCTCCAAGCATAAGTTGGCTCACTACTTAATCCAAACCCTGGTAAATCTATTATTAAAATATTAAATCTATTTTTAAAATTATCTGCCAACTTTTTCATCATTTCTATATTTTGTCCCCAACCATGTAAAAAAACTAATGTAGAACGATTTCTATCACCATACATCACATAATTAATATTAACATTATTAACTTTAAATGTCATAAAAAATCACCTAATATATTTTATTTATTAATAAATTAATTATAGCATCTAACCTATAAAAAAGATATAAATCATAAATAATTTAGATTAAAATCAATATTTATCATATACTTTTTTTACTATTTTCATATTTTTTTATGTTATTTTTCGATTCATAGATAATAAATTATCAAAATAAGAAATTATTTCTTCTTGACTACCATTTAATTTTAGTTTACCATTTAAATAATCATTATACTCACTTTGTAATTCTTCTGTAGTCTTTCTTCTAACAACATTATTTTCAACAACATATTCTAACGATAATTGGGGATATTGTGCTAAAATTTTAGGATTATCAAAAATTACACTATCGAACAAAGTTTCTATATCACATGGTTTTCCATTCCATAATCTTGTTGTAACTCCATAAATTTTTCTATGAAATTCATGATTTTTATTAATATCTTCAATTTCTTTTTCACTGGGTTTTATCCCTAATTTAGACATATAACTTAAAGTTTCTTTTCCTTCATTTAAAAAAGCCTGATTCTCAGTAGACAATAAATAATAATTATTCTCATAATAGTCTCTATTTAATTCACTTAAAATACAATCTTTTATTTGTAGCATGTCATAAGTTGATATGTTTCCATTTTTCCTTCTTTGATACTGCAGTACATGGATCATTTCATGAAAAAGTGTATTGAACAAATATGTTATATTCCCTTGTACTAAATGATTAATTTGATTTCTATTAATTAAAATTGTTCCGAAAATAGTTGAACCACAAATCTTTTCTTTCTCATATTCAACAATTTTACATTTTGCACCCTTTAATCCAATTACATTTTTAACAGACTCTTCTACAAAAATTTTTACCAAATCATTTAATGAATCAACATCAGGTACATATTCCCTATTAGCTATTCCTTTTATCAAAGTATTTGTAACGTATAATTTTATATCATCTTTAAATTGATTATTAATTAAGAAGAACGATAAAAATTCATAATCAGATGTTTTCAATGTGGCCCCTTCATTTATTTTTTTTATTATATTTTGAAAATTATTTTCCAATACTATATGATAATTAGCATCTAATAGTAGTTTATTAACTGAATATATTTCAAAACTATTAATTGAGTATAAATAATTAAAAAGAATATTAACACCTATTATATAAGAAAGTTTTACTTGATTTCTAAAATTATTAACCAAATTATTTAATTTAAAAATAAGTTCTGTTAACTCATTATTTTTAGTTTCACAATAAATACAAACGTCTTGCTTATATTTACCTCCACATGAACTACAAACGGATAATGCCTTTATTCTTTTACAAACCTCAATAATTTGTTCTGCCATAATAACCTCACAATAATTATAACATATATAATTCTAAACATAAAGATTTTAAGATTAACATATTGATTTCATTGTGTTTTTTGCTATTATAACAAACATCGGTAAAGACGGATTATAGCAGGTACTTCAAGTACATTTTTGTGAATGTCTGCCATATGCTTATTTATTAATTTGATTATAAATAATGAAACGTTAGAGTTCAGATGATTAAACATTTAGGAATATAAGTGATCGAATATGGTTTAACCGAAATTTTAGTGAAAGATTTAATTTATGAGACATATTTTAAGTTTTGATATTGCCAAAGATAAAAGTGTTTATTGTTTTATTGATCAATTAAGAAATGTAATTATTAATTCTTCTTTAATCGAACATAAAAAAGATGAATTTGATTTATTATTTAATAAAGTTAAAGAATATTCCAATTTAGTTGTTATTGTGGAATCCAATTCTATTTATCATTTACCTGTCGAAAATTATTTTAGATTTAAAGGTGTCGATACTGTAGTTATAAATCCTAAATTAGTTAAACAATTTAAAGATATCTTAAATAAATCTAAAACTGATAAATTAGATTGCTTAAAATCGCTAGATGTTATTATAGTACTATTGATAATTTTTATCAAAAACTAGATGGTTATTTTATATATAATCCTTTAGCTAAATAATATTGGTCTTTAATTTAAGGACAAACTAGATTTGAAAATAGATATAGACAACTTATTGATATTGTTTTTCCTGAGTTTTCTTTAATTTTTAAAAATTTATATCATGACTTAGCTTTAAACTTTATTCATGATTTTCCTCATCTAAAATTTTTTATTAATCGTAGAATTGATTAGTTAATGAATTATTTAAAAGAAAAAAATGGAACTACTCAAGCTTATAGATTTAAAAATAAAGTTTTAAAAATGAAAGATTTAGCATCTAATTCTTTATGTTTTGTTGCTTTAGATTCTTACCAATTTCAAAATCTTGTACAAGTGATTAAAATGATTCAATATTATAAATCAGAAATTAATAAAATCAAAAGTCAACTTATTAATGAAATGATAGATAAAAAATTATTTGATATTATTAATTCAATTTTTAGGTTTTGAAAAATTTTCTATTGCTTTATTTTTAGCTGAAGTTGGAAATTTGGTAGACTATTTTATTTAATGTAGTTACAACATTATTACAAATATCTGCTCATTCAGATAAAAATAATCCTATTTATTTGTTTTTTAGAAAAAAACAATCTGAAAGTAAACATCATTATAAATGCATAATTGCCAGCTTTACCAAAATTTAAAAATTGAGGAAACTCAGTTCTTTTTGTCGTGAATATAATATCACATATTTTTCAAATTGACATATTAAATATATTTTGATAATATATTTACTCAAATAAGGAGGAAGACATGAGAGAAATCATTTTAACTGATGAAATAAAGAAAACAAGTTTAACATCAGATAATTTTATAGGAAAAGGAAACGAAGGTAGAGTGTTTAAATTTACAGATACTGAAACACTAAAAATATACTACGGAATATTTAGGGATTATATTATTAACTCTGATAGAAGACCAAACGACCTTGAGCTTGATGCAAGCGAAATATATCATAATAGAATACTTGATTTAGAATTAAGACAGAATTTAATAGGAAGAACTAGTTTGCCAAAAGGACGCGTTACACTAAATGGATTGACTGTTGGTTGCATATTAAAATATCATAACAACCACCTTCCATTGGTTATGCATTATTTTGAAAGTGACGAAACAGTTTTAAAAACATTTCGAGAAATATGTAAATCGGTAAATGAATTAACAACATATTGTATTTATCCAACTGATGTACATGAACAAAATATTTTAATTGAAAAGTCTACATTAATGCCTGAGTTAGTTGATATAGATGGTGAATATATACATATTGATGATGTACCAAATAAGTCAGATGAAGAAGCTACGTATCACAAAACAATGGAATTAATCGTAAATTATATAAGATTAAAGAAAAGTAATAATCCTCAAATGACTAATGAAGAAGTTTTTGAAAGCATAAATTTGGCACCACAATACATAGATATACTAACTAAATATGATCCAAATTATGAGGAAATAATGGATTTTTTAAATTATTGTTTAAGTGATAAAGTTTTAGAAAAGGCTCCTACCTATAGATTAATCAATAGACCATTTTAATATTCACAAAAACATATATAATGATATAATATATCATATAGGAGGAGTATATGTTAAAGGTATATAATACGTTAACAAGAAAAAAAGAAGAATTTAAAAGCATAAATGAAAAGAAAGTAGGTTTATATGTCTGTGGACCTACTGTTTATGGATATCCTCATTTAGGACATGCCAAAAGTTATATAAGTTTTGATATAATACATAGGTATTTAAAATATCTTGGTTATTGTGTAAAATATGTACAAAATATTACTGATGTTGGTCATTTAGTGGGAGACGTTGACGAAGGCGAAGACAAAATTGAAAGGCAAGCTAAAATTGAACAAACTGATCCTGTTGCAATTGCATATAATTATGAAAATATATATTTTGAATGTATGGATAAATTAAATATAGAAAGACCAACAATAAGTTGTCGTGCGACTGGACACATATTAGAAATAATCGAAGCAATAAAAATGCTTATTGAAAAAGATTATGCTTATGTAACTAATGAGGGAAATGTATATTTTAGAGTAAAAAAATATAAAAATTATGGACAATTATCAAGAAGAAATATTGAAGAAAATTTAAGTGGAGAGCGAATCGAAATAAAGAATGATAAAGAAAACCCAGATGATTTTGCACTATGGAAACACGCAGAAAAAAATCACATAATGAAATGGCCTAGTCCATGGGGAATAGGTTATCCTGGATGGCATATAGAATGTTCTGTGATGTCAAAAAAATACTTAGGAGAAACTTTTGATATACATGGCGGTGGAATGGATAATATATTTCCACATCATGAATGTGAAATTGCACAATCAGAATCATTAAATGGTAAATCTTTTGTAAATTATTTTGTACACAACAATTTAGTCACAGTTAATGGTCAAAAAATGGGGAAATCGTTAGGTAACTTTATAACTCTTCCGGATTTGTTTAAAGAATATAGCCCAAAAGTAATCAGGTTTTATATACTATTAACACATTATCGAAGACCAACTGACTTCGATAAAGAAAAACTAAACGAAGCAATAAAGAATTATGAAAAAATTGAAAAAACTTATTATAAAATAAAAAAGGTAACAGTTGGTGTTGAAAATAAAAACAAATATGATGACGTTAAAAATCTAAAAAATCAATTTATAGAAGCAATGAATGATGACTTTAATACGGCATTAGCCATTAGTTATATATATGAAGCGATAAAACTAGCAAACTCAGAATTAAATAATAGCGAAAAAGATATATATAAATTAAAGTATCTTGAAAGTTTTATAGAAGAAAGTGCTATAAATATCTTAGGACTTGAACTTGAAGAACAAGAAAATAAAAAAGATGAAGAATTATTAAACTTTATATTAGATTTAAGAAGTGAACTAAGAAACAACAAGAATTATGAATTAAGCGACAAAATAAGAGACGAATTAACCAAATTAGGTTATGAAGTCAACGATAGAAAAACAGATAAAAACCTCTAAAGATATCTAGAGGTTTTATTGTGCTCATAAGCTTAAAAATTAAACATTAACCATTCGGGTTTAAATATCATTAATAGGCCAATTATCACCATGATAATTCCACCTATAAGATGAGAATACTTAGTGTATTTACTTGAAACCGCTTTTATTTCAAGTGTTTTCATAGCAGCAATAAATATGATAAAATCATCTATCATAAAAAACAATACATACAATAATATATAAATTGAATATTCTAAAATGCTTAAATTATTTAAAGCTAATACTTGCGTAAAAATTATGGGTAGCCCTAAGGAACAAAGTAACTCTAAAACGTTTACTGATATTGCTAGTAAAACAATACCTATAATAGAAAATATAAAATATTTTTGAGATATAATTAAGCGAATTTTGTTCATTATTTTTATCCTACTATTTTTGTTAGTTACAGTACAACCAACATCATCATTTTTAGTTTTAATAAAATTATAAATATTGTAAAGACCAAATATAATGGCAAACGCAGATATCATTATTCTTATAGCATTTACACTAGAAATAAACATTGCTAAATTAAGCCATGATACCATAAAAAGCATGTAAACTAAGCCACTAGTTATTAAAAAAGTACTTCCTAATATCCACATCTTTTTCTTGTCTTTCATCCCAAATAACATTGTAATTAAGAATACAAGTATCCATAATGCACAAGGATTAAATCCATCTACAAACCCCATTACAATAGAAAGTATAGGTAAAGATACATCTTTTGCATTAAATTCTCCCAATAATGGGACCTCAAAATTATTTAATTCTTCTTCAGTAACGCTTTGCTCATTATCAACGTTTTCTTCATCTGATACGTTAGTATTATTTTCTTCATCTTCTATGGGAACATCATCAACACCCAAATCTGGTTCATAGACATCAACATTCAAATACTCTCCTACTTCATCCGCATAATCAGTTTCTAAATAGTATTTTATTAAAGTTTCAATTCTGGATTTCAAAGATTCATTAAATCCAACTACTACTTCTTCTCCGATAACTAAAAAAGGAACACCACTAGCATTATAATCTAGTATTTCTTGAACATCATAATATTTTTGCCTATTATTATTTTCACTTATTTCATATTCATATAAAACCACATTGGAATTATCTTCTAAATACTCATCAAACCAAGCAAGTTCTTCTTTACAATGATTACAGGTTCTACTATGAAATAAGTAAATATTTATGTGTTTTTCTTCTGCATTAATAACAGGTGAAAACAAAAACAAACAAAGTAAGAATAAACATATTTTTTTCACTTTATTTTTCCTCCAAACTAATTAAAATATTCTCAACTTCTTTTTTACTATGTTCGCCGTTAATTGTTTTTAAAACGTTACCATTATTATCAACAAATTCTATAACAGGTAATTTCTCATTTTCATCAAAATTCAAAAACTTTTCCCTATCATTATCCAAGTCGTAACAAACATATTCAAATTCATAAATATCCTTTAAATCCTTAATAACGTTATCCATAACAATGCAACTCATACACCAAGCAGTACCATACTTTATAATTTTTATATTAATCACCCCTTTATAACACTAAGAGTCTTTAAAAAACTAGTAGTATTATTTCCTTTCTTTTAATTAGAGTTTTACTTTTGATAGCCAACTTGTGAACAAATTATCATTTAAATTTTTGTCATATTTGCTATTTTTACTATCATACATATTTCAAATGTGTGGCATTTTTATATTTATACGTTATAGTTAATTTACTTGTAGCCATGTAATAAGTATACACATTTTTTTTGTTTTTGTAAACTTATGATATCAAAATCAATTAAGTTTAAAGTAAAAAAATAAGTTTTTGATTATCAAAAACTTACTTATATATTTTTTCAGCCAACCATTTAGTAACCATTTGTAGTATATATATCTCCACACTTCAAAAATGCTTGCGCCTCATTATTGGAAATAATAACTTTACCCACACAGCTTTGATCTCTAAGTGTAATATTATCAATATAATTATTAGAAACTAAAACATCCAAATTTATTTCTCCATTATAATACACGATACCATCAGTAATGGTCTTACTCAAAGTACAAATTTTAGAATTATCTATTGGTGTTTTACAAAAATCTTCCAAATACATTATAGCAGCTTCTTCTACTTCTTCCTCTTGAATTTTCATAGTGTTTGCAATACTATTATCCAGTATTTTTATGGTAGAGGGCACTAAAATTACTAAAAGTAGCCCTATTAGGCCCACGACAGCCAATAGTTCTAACAATGTAAATCCTTTTTTCATCAGTTTATCCTTTCTATAAATTACTATCATTTACAATAACATAATCAAAAGAAGGAACAACTACGCATGGTAAATTGTTTACGTTACAATATATACCATAGTTGCCATTACAGTCATACTCAAAATTATTTAACTCTTGAACATTATTTACTTTAATATCACTTATTTTTACAGGACTACCACTAAGTAATAACTGATATCTATCATTTACTACATAAAATTTGATAATTTCACCATTATTTAATTCTATATCGTAGGCAATATCATCAGGCTTTGTAAGTTTTAACTTTCTAACATAACTAGCATCACTATCGCAATACCTATCAACTTTTATCGTTTCCTCAAGAAAGTCACTATTATAACTGGTTTCAACATTTCTATAGATAGACTTAGCTTCATCTAAAAATGAATTAAGTCTAGCTTCATGATAAATAGATATTACGTTAGGTATAGCTAAAATAGACACCAACGCGATAATTGCTATTACAACAATTAACTCAATTAAAGTAAAACCATTTTTAAATTTCATAACAAAGCCCATTATTTATTCTCCTAATTTATGGTTTAATAATAACATTAATAAAAACAAAAATCAATTATTATCATTTATCAATTTTTTAGTAAATAAATTCATAAGAAGTTCATATTTATCATGATCTATACTTTTAACAAGTGTTTTTCCATCTTTTTCATATTCTTCCAGTATAGAATAATCACTCTCATTTACTAGAGAATTAACATATAAATAGTTTTTTCCTTCATAATTCATTTTAGAAACGATTAGAAAATCTTCATTATCTAACGTTATTACTTCTTCATAATTATTCATCAATTAACACCCATTCCTTTACTCTTATCTTTGCCTAAGATCTCTGTAAGTTCTTCGTAAGTATATAATGAATCAACACTATTAGGATCTTTGCCAATAGAAACCAATCTTTGCATTTGCGTGTAGACAGTTTCATAATAACCTATCCCTGTAGAAGCTTTTAGATAGCCGTCAAATCCATTGTAATAATCCACAATGGCGCCTACTTTGTTGCCTTCCTCAGTAACTGTTAAATTATCGGGATTATCCCAATCGTAAGGTTCAGCTCCACCACTGCCATCATTTTTACCTTGAATATTATTTTCTAAAAAATAGCCATCATTAGTTACATTAAAATTTTCAAACCAGTCTGCCAAGTTAGCATCATCGGCACTATTTTGTACATAAACCTTCACTATTGGCGCCACTTTATCATATACGTCTTTAGCACCTACGCCGGCAGAAAATCCAAATGCTATAAGTAGCACGATTGCTCTTGTCTTTATTTTGTAAACTTTACTAGATTTTTTTTGTTTAACAACTTTTTTTTCCTGTTCTCTAAAAGATCTCCTATTTCTGCCGTTTCCAATGTCTATAATTTTTCTATCATCATCACGCATTTCTTCTTCGTGTTGTAGTCTACCTACAAATTGAGGTACTTCAAATTCTTTTTCTTTCATACATAACACCTATCCTTAACATAATTCTAACAAATATTAAAAAATTAATCAAATATTCTTTACACATTTTACATTAGCAACATTACAACGAATATTGAAAATGATTTGACAAATAATAAAAAATAGTATATTATTTTTAGTAGCAACGGAGTAGTACTCAAGAGGTTGAAGAGGCGCCCCTGCTAAGGGTGTAGGTCGGGAAACTGGCGCGGAGGTTCAAATCCTCTCTACTCCGCCAATAAAAAACAAAGTCGGTTTAAAACGACTTTTTTTATTTACATTTCTTTTTGAATTTCTAAAATTTCTGTTTTTATTTCTTCACTAACTTCGTCAGTTAAATTAACGTTTACTCCATTATTAATATCAAATACATAATTATTTTCTAACTCGTCTTCGCTATAATTTTTAACAACTTTGGATAAGCCATAAGTAAAATCCCTTTCAAAACAAGCGAGCATATTTTCAGATTCATTCATACAATCACTAATTACAAACTTATTGTTTTCCAAAGCACTTTTACTTATACCACCACTACTATTGTTAACATTTTCAAAAATAACATCAACACCAGAATTATACATTTCAGTTGCAATATTGTATGAAAGTTCTTCATCAGTTACTTCTTCACTCTTATCTTGATAATATCCATTTACATAATATTCTTTACCCATATAGTCTACACTAATAGTTACTGCACTATTAGATTCTAGTGCTCCATCGGTGTAACCAGTCAAAAACTCTTTATCAATTTCTTCATCTGTTCCAATAAAACCAATTTTATTAGACTGAGTAGTTTTTCCAGCCACATATCCCATCAAATACCCAGCATTATAAACATTATACTTTACGCCAACTAAATTATCTAACTTTTCATCGTAATTAGCGCCCAAAGTTATAAAAATAACATCCTTGTAATTTTCAGCAAACATCTTCATTTCTTTAGAAGATGCATAAGCTACTATTAAACTCGCCTTAACTTTATCAATCGCATAATTAATTCTCTCATTAAAAGTAAGACCATCAAAATCAACTTCATCAACACTTATACCTTCAACTTCACTGACTTGATCAAACAAGTAATCCAAATAAACATCTTCCGTTGTATGTGTAACATCAGCAACAACAACTAACTTTTCCCTATTAATAAACAAATATAAGATAACAATAAATAGTACTATAATCCCTAATATAATCCAAACTTTCTTATTTTTCATAACTACTCTCCTTTATCTAAAACTTTATTCAATATTTCATTCATAATATATATTTTGTCTTCTTTTATTTTTAAGAAGTCATTTTCTAATACCAAATAACCTTTTTTAATCAAATAAGTAACATTAAATTCTTCTTGTATATTAACTTTAAACTTATCAAAAAAATCTTTTATATTAATTCCATTTAATTTTCTAAAACCTAAAATTATCTCATTTTCCATATCTTCTCTTTTAGAAATAATAAACTCTTTTAATCTATATTTACCAGCTAAATAATCATTTAAACTACGCGTATTTTCATATCTTAAAGATGAAACATAACCATGCGCGCCTAAGCCAAAACCATAATATTCACTATTATTCCAATAATTTAGGTTATGTACACTTTCAAAACCGGGTTTAGCAAAATTACTAACTTCATAATGCCTATACCCTTTTTTCTTTAAAACTTTGCAAATATGCTTGTACATCTTATAATCAAGTTCCTCTTTAATAGGAGTAATACCTTTATAACTAAGTACTGTATTATCCTCAATTATCAAAGAATAAGTACTGATATGAGGGACATCAAGTTTAACGAACTCTCTCAAATCATATAAAAACATTCCATAGTTTTCAATAGGAAGAGCAAACATAAAATCAACATTTATATTATCAAAATACTTTTTACACAATTTTATATTATCTTTAATACTCTTCTTATCATGTTTTCTATTCATAAATTTTAGACAAATATCGTTAAAACTTTGAATTCCAACACTTACCCTATTAACCCCATTATTTTTTAAAAACAAAAGTAAATCTTCAGAAATATCGTCTACATTAAGTTCAAAAGTAATTTCACAATGATTACTTTTTTTAAAAACACTAATTATATTAAAAAGCATAACAAGGTCATCTTTATCTAAACTAGATGGTGTACCTCCTCCAATATATATTGATTTAACAACATCGTTATCATAAAACTCTTTAATTTCCATAGCTAACTTTTTCAAATATTCTTTTGACCAAGAAGAAACATATAGAAACTTACAAAAGTCACAATAAGAGCAAATACTTTTACAAAATGGAATATGAATATAAACGCCTTTCATAACCACACCATCCTAGGTAAATTATACCATGTATTATTAAAGATGTAAATTTTAACAGAAATCACACCTTTTAGTAAACAATTATACTGTAGATTTTAAATTCCTCTATACTTTTCTATAATCTTTTTTCGTTCTATTTCTGTTGTTGATTTACCTGTTATACAATTATAAAGTTTTTGTTTTAATTCTCAGGTTAATGGCATACCTTCTTGGCTCATAGCGCCATTAACTTTTCTTATTTTATCTTGAATTTCTTTTTCATTTTGTCGTTTATTATTCATTATAATCACTCACTTATCACTAGCTTTTATATATTTATTATACCATGCATACTTTGATATATTAATTCTCTTTAGTAACAGCCATAAATGCATTTATTAAATCCAAACTAGTTTTAGCTTTTTCAACTTTGTCTTTAAAACGTAGTCCGTATCTTTCTTTCATTTCTTCAATCATAATATCTACGTTATTAGCATTTCTATTTAATAACTTATACCAGTGACTATTTTCTCTAATGTATCTCAAACTATTCTTATCAGAATATATTTTATCATAAACATACTTTTTCATTAATCATCAAAAAACCTATTAATAGGTTCAACTCTCCTTTTCTTGTTAGTTTTCTCTTCATTAGTTTTTTCATCTTTTTTAAAAGTATTAGTCAAGTCTTCAATAAAACTAACAGCTTTACCTAATCCATTTAGATTTTCTTGTAAGACATCAATATTAATATTTTTAAGGCTGTCAATTATATCCTTAACACCTATACTACTAGTAAAGTTCTCAATTTTATTAACCTTTCTATATTGATCAAATAGTTTAGACTCACTACCATATAAATCGTATATTTGAAATAATTCTTGCCAAGTAGTCTTACCATTTTTAACACTTGTAGCAAATTCAGGATTTAATCTAACAAACTCTTTAAACATCTCCTTTTTTGACATAAAAAACCACCTACTATATTTTATGTGGGCGGTTTACAAAAATACTATATTTTAAATTCATCAAAGAAGTCGCTCATAGTCATTGGTTCAATTATTCGCTCGGTAGTTTCTACCTTTTCTTCTTCATTTGATATTGTTTTAGTAATATCTTTTAATTTACTTACTACAAAAACTTCAGAAATATTTTTATTAGTTATATTACTACCAGTACTTAGTTTATCCATAATACTAATTTCACTTGCTTTAATATACTCTATACTTCCATTAATTAATCCAAATAATGTTTTACTATTAGATAGATAAGCACCGATAACTAAGTAAGTTTTGGACTTAGGACTTTTAATAATAGACACACCTTTTTTAGCCCTAGTAACTTTAGATATATCGCTCAGTTTAATTCTTTTAGCAGTTTTATTATTAGTAAATATAGTTAAATGCTCATCGTCATAAACATTTTGACCGTTAACTACAGCATCCTCATCATTTAATTTTATTCCTTTAACACCACTTGCTTTTAAACCAGTAACAGGTATTTCGCTCGAATCAAATTTAAGACACATTCCATTTTTAGTAACAATGACATATTCTTCTCCATCTTTTACTGACACATTAACTAATTCATCATCATCTTTTAACTTAATCGCACTTATAGGTTTAGAATATCTAGAAACCATATAATTTTTTAAAACAGTATTCTTTACCATACCATTTCTAGTAACCAAAGTAATAATAGTATCATCAAAATTATGAACACCAATACTTCTAACAATTCTTTCTCCATCACTAATACCTACAAAACTACTAATATGATCTTTAAAATCTCTATTTTTGCTATCAGGTATATCTCTAACTGGTAAAAAGATATAATTACCCAAATTAGTAAATAACAAAATAGTATCCAAATTATTTATTTTATATATATTTAAAACATAATCTTCTTCCCTTAAATTAAGTTCATCACTTGCATTATATGATTTTATACTTATCTTTTTAACATAACCATTCTTACTAATAACAAATACAAAATCACTTTTATCAACCATAGCAAGTTCATCAATCTTTATTTCAGTAATTTCATCTTTAATTAAAGTTTTTCTTTCTTCACCAAAGTTTTTCTTAACTTTTTTTAATTCATCTTTAATCAATTTTTTTAAATTATTTTCATCGTTTAAAATACTTTTTAAATATTCAATTTCTTCTAATAACTTCTTAAATTCTTCTTTTAAAACAGTAACATCAGTATTAGTAAGTTTATATAGTTGCATCATAACTATAGCTTCTGCTTGTAAATTAGTGAATTCAAACTCTTTTACCAAGTTTAAAATAGCATCAGTTTTATTTTTACTACTTCTAATAACTTTAATAACTTCATCAAGTATATCTAAAGCTCTTATGAATCCTTCAACTATATGCTTTCTAGCTTCTTTATTTTTAAGTTCAAACTCGCATCTTTTAGTTACAACGTCTTTTCTATGTGCGATAAACGCATCAAGTATTTCCAAAATACCTAACTGTTTAGGTCTTTTATTAACTATTGCAACCATATTAAAATTATAATTAATTTGCATATCAGTATTTTTAAGTAAATAATTAACAACTAAATCCTTATTAGCCCCACTTTTCAAATCAATAACAATTCTAACATTATCGTTTTTATCAGATTCATCTCTAACTTCACTTATTCCATCAATTTTCTTATCAATTCTAATTTCATCTATCTTTTTAATAATATTAGATTTCAAAGTATCAAAAGGTATTTCAGTAATAACTAATTTCTCTTTTCCTTTTTCTTTAATAAATTCATATTTGCTTTTAACAATTATTTTACCTTTACCAGTTTGATAAGCTTCTACTATGCCACTTTTCCCTTCGACTACTCCACCAGTTGGAAAGTCAGGGCCTTTTACTATATCCAAAATACTATCTAATCTACAATTAGCTGAATCAATTCTTTTTATAGTTGCATCTATTACCTCACTCAAATTATGAGGAGGAATATCAGTGGCATAACCAGCACTTATCCCAGTTGTACCGTTGATTAACAAGTTAGGCATATTCGCAGGAAGCACGGTAGGTTCAAGAAATCTATCATCAAAGTTTGGTGCCCAAGAAACCGTTTCTTTCTCTAAATCGTTAAGCAATTCTTCACTAATCTTAGATAACCTAGCTTCAGTGTAACGATAAGCCGCAGCAGGATCTCCGTCAAGCGAACCATTATTCCCATGAATACTTATCAAAGGCACTGATTGTTTCCACCACTGACTCATTCTAACCATTGCTTCATAAACCGAAGAGTCCCCATGAGGATGAAACTTACCTAAAACATCTCCTACTGTGGCGGCACATTTAATGTATGGTTTTTCCCACGTATTGTTAGACAAATACATAGCATAAAGTATTCTTCTTTGAACAGGTTTTAACCCATCCCTAACATCTGGTATCGCACGCTCCTGAATAATTTCTTTAGCATATTTACCAAAACAATCACCCATTATATCTTCAAGTGCAAAGTCATATATTCTTTTTAATGCTTCATTAGTATCATTTTTCATATATTAACTCCTATAATCATCTTCTAAAGTAAATTCAACGTTTTCATTAATCCATTCTTTCCTAGGTTCAACTTTATCACCCATAAGAACATTAACCCTTTTCTCAGCAAGAGTCAAATCATCAATATTAACTCTAATTAAACTTCTATTATTCGGGTCCATTGTAGTTTCCCATAATTGGTCAGGATTCATCTCTCCAAGACCTTTATATCTTTGAATGGTAAACTTACCTTTATAATTTTCTCTAAAATCATTCAACTCATCATTACTCATCAAGTATTTTTTTTCTTTACCATATTTAACTAAATACAAAGGTGGAACAGCAATATAAATCATTCCATTTTCAATTAGTGGTCTCATATGCCTATAAAAGAATGTTAAAAGTAAAGTTTGAATATGAGATCCATCAACATCAGCATCACTCATAATAATTATTTTATTATAATTAGAACTATTAGGGTCACAATCACTTCCTACACCAGCACCAATCGCATGGATAATCATATTTATTTCTTCATTTTTAAATAACTCACTCGTACTAGCTTTCTCAGCATTAATAACTTTACCTCTTAAAGGCATAATTGCTTGAAAGTTTTTATCACGACCACTTTTAGCAGTACCACCGGCAGAATTACCTTCAACTAGAAAAAGTTCATTCTTTTTAGAATCTTTGCTTTGAGCTGGAGTAAGTTTACCAAGTAATACCTTTTCTTTTTCTTTTCTACCTTTACCATTTCTAGCTTCTTCACGTGCTTTACGTGCTGCCTCTCTCGCACTTTTGCTTTTTAAAGACTTAGCCATTATCATACCGGCTGTTTCTTTATTTTCTTCTAAAAAATAACTTAATTTTTCATAAATAATACTTTCAACGACAGTTCTTGCAACAGGAGTACCAAGTTTACCTTTAGTCTGGCCTTCAAACTGTAGTAAAACTTCTGGGATCTTTAAACTTATAATCGCACTTATACCTTCTCTAGTATCACTACCTTCTAAACCAGTTTTACTCAAACTATATTTTTTTATATATTCATTAAATGCTTTAGTTAGTGCCGTTTTAAAACCAACTTCATGTGTACCACCATCAATAGTTTTAACATTATTGACAAAAGAAATAATTTGTTCATTGTAACCATCTGTGTATTGCATAGCAACATCTACTTCAATATTATTTTTATTCCCGTGAATTTCTATAATTTTATGCAAAGTCTTTTTATCTTCATTTAAGTATTCAATATATGATACTAAGCCGTTGTCATAATGAAAAACACTTTCTTTTTCATCTTCTTCATCAATTACAGTAATAGTTAAACCATTAATTAAAAAAGCACTTTCTTGCATTCTTTCACAAATAGTAGTGTAACTAAAAT
Source organism: uncultured Bacilli bacterium (assembly GCA_944350335.1). Lineage (GTDB taxonomy): Bacteria > Bacillota_I > Bacilli_A > RF39 > UBA660 > CALVVN01. The sequence goes on along the minus strand of CALVOQ010000002.1, from coordinate 18,877 downwards.
TACAATTTTTAAAAATATTCCCGTCAGGTTTAAACGTAACAGTAGTCCCTGTTTCTTTTGTAGATCCAATTTGTCTTAAAGGTTGGTCAACCTCACCACCATCTTTAAAAGATATCTCATAGATGCATTTATCACGCCTTATTTCTACTTTCATCCATTCACTAAGCGCGTTTACAACGCTTGCACCTACACCATGTAAGCCTCCACTTACTTTATACCCATCAGTTTCAAACTTACCACCAGCATGGAGCACAGTATAAATAACCTCAGGTGTACTTTTACCACTTTCATGCATACCTGCAGGTACACCACGTCCTTCATCTTTAATAGTAATGCTTCCATCTTTATTTATTTTGACTAATATATTTTTACCAAAGCCATTAATAACTTCATCAACTGCATTATCAACAATTTCCCACACCAAATGATGTAGTCCTCTTTTATCGGTACTACCAATGTACATACCGGGTCTTTTTCTAACAGCTTCTAAGCCTTCTAATATTTTTATCGATTTATCATCGTATGCCATACTCTCACCATATTCATTTTACAACAAAAAAAATAGTGTGTAAAGTTATGTGAAAACTATAAATCCACTATTTCTATCTTTTCTTCATCTATATATTTAGTTTTCATGGCTTCTTCAATATCCTTAGCTTTAATAGGCTCTACTCTTTTTATAATATCGGGTTTAGGGTCAGGTAACTCACTAAAATGATTATTTATTTTAGCACTTTTTGATTTGTAAGTAGGTGCTACTTCGCGTTGTTTAATTTCTGTCCGAAAAATATTGTCAACTTTAGGTTCTTTTGCTTCCTCTTTATTTATTGCATCAATCTCTTCTTGACTTAAAACAGTAGGCATTTCATCACTTACACTTATAAAAATTTCTTCTTCAGGTTCTTTGTAAATGTAATGTCCATGAGCAAGCATTGGAATAAAAACTATAGGCAAAAGAAATATACCCCACATAAATGCTTTACTTACTTTAAAAAGTTTAGCTAATTTATATTCAACAAATATAAGTAAAATAATATTTAAACCAGGTACAAGTAAAGTAAAAAAGTAATATGATGGTATTTCTGCAATCTGTAGCAAAACAACCAAATTATAAACAGGTACAAATGCTTCGCCAACAGCTCTGCCTGCTTTTTCAAATATTTTCCAACTGCTAGCAGTCACTAATACAGAAATAACTAAAGTAAAAAGCGCAAAAAAACCCATAAAAATCATGATGTTTGCTGATTGGTAAGGAGTTAATGTAAAAAATTCTCTCATAAATATATCACCTTTTATCTTATATTTATATTACTATAATTTAGCTGATTATTCAATAACTTTAAAAAAGTATTTTTCTTTTTAAAAAATATTTTACTTTATTGATCAACTATGTTAGAATTAATTTACTGATTTTATGTTATTTTTAAATTAACTATTGCAAAAGAAATAAAAATAAGATAAAATAAGATAGGTTTTTAAGAGGGCTTGTAGCTCAGATGGTTAGAGCGTTCGTCTGATAAGCGAAAGGTCGATGGTTCAAGTCCATTCAGGCCCACCATTTTAAATGGCCTGTTGGTGAAATGGTTAACACACACGCCTTTCACGCGTGCATTCACGGGTTCAAATCCCGTACAGGTCACCATTATAAAAATAACTAACGAGAGTTAGTTTTTTATTTTTACATGATTTTAAAACTTCCAAAATATTTAGTCTGACATTCCCTTTTTATACTATTAATAGCCCGTTTATCTAAATTGAAAGCTCCGTTAGTATTTAAAATAACGTTATCTATGTCATATTGGGATAAGATACTAAAAATACGTTCTTTTAAGACATTTAAATCGATAATGTCCATATCGCCTTTTAAATCTATATACAAAGTATCATCTTTAAAAATCATGTTCATATTAGTCACCTAAAATAATAATAAAATAATTTAAAACTTATTTCATCTAATTCGACAAAACTAGTTTTAGTTTTTAACTGACAACTAATGATACTACTTTACATCAGTAATTGAAATCAAAAAACCAGTATTATATAATCATTATAGGTGATATTTTATGAGGACTGCTTTAGCAATAATAATATGTAAAACGGCAAATATGTTAAGCAAATTATTTAAAAAAGAAGGCACTGTTATAGGAGGATACTGGGCATTAAAAGTTTATCCTAACGTTTTAAATAAAATAAAATATCCAAAATATGTAATAGGTATTACAGGGTCAAGTGGCAAAGGTAGTACTACTGAATTAATTGCACATATATTAAATAAAAGCAAAATCACATATGCGTACAATAAGAATGGAAGCAATGCTATTAATGGTATAACGTCACTTATCCTTTCAAATACAAAATTAAATGGAACATACGAAAAACAAGCATTATTAATGGAACTTGATGAAAAACATATGATTCATCTACTACAACGCTTTAATTTAACACATTTAGTTATTACTAATATTACAAGAGATCAACCACCTAGAAATGCTCATCCTGAATACATTCAAAGTTTAATAAGTTCTATTATTAAAGATAGCATTCATTTAGTAGTGAACGTAGATGATCCACTAGTTTATAGCACGACATTAAATCACAAGGGAAAAATAACATATTATGCTATGGACAAAAACAGCTATTCAATACAAAGCACATTGAACAATGTAGATGCCCAATACTGTCCAGTGTGTGGAAACAAACTTAATTACAAGTTCCACCACTATGGACATTTAGGCGACTACAACTGTACTAAATGTAATTTCAAACGACCAAAACCAGACTTTTTAGCGCATACAATAGACATAGAAAATATGGAAATATACATAAACCAAGACAAGATAAAAATACCATCAAACTTTTTATACTCTGTATATTTCACAACTGCTGCTTACTCACTAGCAACCGCTTTAGGAATTAATAAAGAAAAAATATTACATGCAATAAATGTTGATTCATTCATTCCAAAAAGATTAAACATTTATAACTTTTATAATAGAAATTGGCAAATGCTATCTAGTAAAAATGAAAACAATTTAAGTTATAAACAAAGTATAGACTACATATTACATGAAAAAGGCAAAAAAACTATCGTACTTGGATTTGACAACAGTTCAAGAAGATACAAAGAAAATGATGTTTCATGGTTATGGGACATAGATTTTGAAAGTTTAAAAGATAAATCAATAGATAAAATATTAATCATTGGAAGATTTAAATATGATGTATTAACTAGATTAGAATATGCTAATATAAACAAAGATAAATTAATACTAATAGACGACTTAAATGAAATAGTGAACGTACTAAAGCAAGAAACAAAAGGTAATATTTATTCAATGGTATGTTTTGACAAAGAAAGTGAACTAAAAGAAATCCTAAAGAAAGAAGGGATAACTAATGATTAAAATTGCACATTTATACTACGATATAATGAACTTATACGGGGAAAATGGAAATATACGAGCATTAAAAGAACATATTGAAAGACAAAATATAAAATGTGAAATACACTTTTTAAGTATAAACGACAAAATTGATTTTAATAAATATGACATTTATTATATGGGAATGGGTACAGAAAAAGGACAAATATTAGTATTAAATGATTTAATTAAATACAAAAAAGAAATAAAAAAATCTATAGAAAACGGAAAATATTTCTTTATGACGGGAAACGCTTATGAATTATTTGGAAAATACATAATAGATTTTGAAGGAAATAAAATAAATTGTCTAGACATATTCCCATATTATACAAAAAGAATTACAAAAAAAGACTTTATGGAAGATTGTGACTTTAGAATAGTAGGTACTACAAGTGGACATTGTATATTCTTAGACAAAGAAATAATTGGTTTTCAAAATAGAGGCGGAACCATACATGGTAGTGATAGATACTTTATTAAAATAAATAATGGTGTTGGATATGAACCAAAAAGCATCTATGAAGGGTATTTACACAAAAACTTTCTAGGCACATATTTATTAGGTCCTTTACTTATAAGAAATCCTTATTTAACTGATTATTACGTAAAAAGGATAATAAAAGAAAAAAATAAAGATTATAAATTTAAAGTTTATAAACATACTTCAGAAATAAAAGCATACGAAACATTTTTAGAAAACTTTATTAATTAAAAAAACTATTGGAAGTTCCAATAGTTTTATTTTATTTCAAAGCATCAATTAATTCTGCTTTTTTTAAACTTGTATAGTTTAGAATACCTTTTTCTTTTGCTAATTCTTTTAATTGTGCTACAGTCATTGAGCTTAAATCATTAGATTCTTCTTTAACAGTTTCAGAATTACCTTCTAAAGCATTTTTACTTAATTCAACTAACTTAGCAAATTCATTTGCATCTGAAATAGCAAGTTCACTTAACATTTTTCTATTAATTTCAATATTAGCCTTTTTAAGTCCATTCATAAACTTAGAATAACTAATATTATTCATTCTACAAGCAGCATTTATTCTAGTAATCCAAAGTTTTCTAAAGTTTCCTTTATTTTTCTTTCTGTCATTAAAAGAATATTCGCCACTATGAAATAATTGTTCTTGAGCAGTTTTATATAATCTATGTTTACTTCCAAAGTAACCTTTAGCTTGTTTTAAAACTTTCTTTCTTCTAGCTCTTGTAACAGTTCCACCTTTAACTCTAGTCATCTACATTACCCCCTTAACTCTCTTTTATATCTTTTAGCATCTCCACTACTAAGTGAAGAACCTTTTCTCATAGTTCTATTGAAACTTGTTGGTTTCTTACCAGTTTTATGATTGCTTCCAGGTTTACCAATTTTAGTAGATCCACCTGGTCTAACTTTTATTTTTTTAGCTATTCCTTTATGTGTTTTAGTTTTTGGCATATAAACTCTCCTCCTTTACTTTTTAGGTGCGACTAGCAAACTAATTGTTCTTCCTTCAAGTTTTGGTTCTTCTTGGATAATAGCAATATCTTCCATCCTATTAGCAAACCTTAAAATAACATCTTTACCAAGTTCAGGGTGTGCGATTTGTCTACCTTTAAAACGAACAGAAACTTTAACTTTATGACCTTTAGAAACGTAATTTCTTGCATTCTTAAGTTTAGTTTCAAAATCATGAGTGTCAATAGTAACACTAAGTCTATACTCCTTTAACTCAAGATTAGATTCACGTTGTTTTTTTAATTGTTCTTTCTGTTTTTTATTTCTTTCGTACTTAAACTTGTTATAATCCATTACCTTACAAACAGGCATATTACTTTCACTCATAAGTACCAAATCAAGACCCGCATATTGTGCAAGTGTAAGAGCATCATTAATAGATTTTACTCCTAATTTTTCGCCATTAGGCCCAATAACCATAACTTCATTGTGTTTTATTTGCTCATTTATAAGAGCATCATTTTGTTTAGCTATTCTAAACACCTCCAAATATAAAAAGTGAATACTAATGTACTCACTAAAAAACCGATTTAATAGCCTTTTACCTATCAACAACTAGCTGATCAGGTGAGTGTGAGTACACTACTTTCTCTTTTCAACATATATAATTCTATTACAATAATATGCATTTGTCAAGGAATTCAGTAGAATTTTGTCATATACTTTTTAACAAATCCACTCTATTGTTCATATCCGCACATTGTAAATAAGAAGCACTTACCACCATTGAAGCACCCTTGTCCTTAACAAGTGTTGCTGTCTGGTCATTAATTCCACCATCTACAGAAATAACAGTTTTTAGATTCTTCTCAGAAATAATTCTACTTAAAGATTCAATCTTATAAAGAACACTATTCATAAAAGTTTGACCACTCTTTCCAGGTTCAACACTCATAACTAAAACTAAATCAACAATATCAATGAAATCTACTATATCACTAGCATTTGTTTTAGGTTTAATACTAATGCCTGCTTTTAAGCCATAACTATGTATTAAATCAATGAGTTCCTTAACATTTTTAACACTTTCATAGTGAAAAGTAACATATTCTACATTTAAAATAGCGAACTTTTCAATATACTTTTTAGGATTACTTACCATTAAATGAACGTCCATTGGCTTTTTCATATAATTACTAAGTTTTTCAATCTCACTTAAAGTATAAGTCTTATTATTAACAAACTTACCATCCATAACATCCACATGAATATAATCAGCATTTGTATTATTTACCATTTTGATAACATCAACTGGTTTAAGATTATCTGACAAAAAAGAAACACTCACTTTCATAATCTAGTCTCCTTTAATAATTTTAAATAGTTTTCATATCTAGAGTAAAGTATCTTATTAGTTTTAACACGTTCAATAACTTTACAACCATCTTCTTTAATATGATTACAACTCTTATATTTACATTGTACCATAAAATCAGGAAATGTATATTTAAGTTCATCCTTACTAATATCCAAATCCAAAGAACTAAATCCTGGGGTATCAGCTATAAAACCGCCCTTCACTTTAATAAGTTCAACAAGCCTTGTAGTATGTTTACCTCTACCTAATGTGTAACTAACTTCATCAGTACTAAGTTTCAAATTCTTATCAATCCTATTTAACAGAGTACTCTTACCAGCACCAGTTTGGCCACATAAAGCAACTGTTTTGCCATTTATCTCCCTAACAATTTTTCTGATTTCAGTATTCTTATAAACACTAAAATATTTTTTATAGTACTTTAACACTTTAAGTATATTATTTCTTTCATTTCTCTTTATCTTATCTAATTTAGTAACAATAATTATAGGTTTAATCTTATTATAGATTGCAAGAGACAACATCTTATCAAGCAAATATTCACTAAAAGCAGGCACTTCAGTACTAACAACTATGAAAAGCGAATCAATATTAGATACAAGTGGCCTAACAAGAGAATTCTTCCTAGGTAATTGTTTTTCAATAGTAAGAGAATTTAAATCAACTAAAACATTATCCCCAACAGTCAATTTATCATTTTTAAGTTTTCCCCTTACATAACAAGAAAGTACACTTTCTTCAGATAGAACAGTGTACAAATCTTTATTAATTTTAACAATTTTTCCTTCTTTAAAACTATTCTGTTGTAACATTTTCTTCCCCTGTCTCACCTTCAGTTTCTCCTTCAATAGGTGGTTCTTCAATTTCTGGCATTGTAGAAACGGTTATTGTTAGAGTTATTCCTTCAACGACAACTGAATCAGCAGGTCTACTTTGATATATAACTGTGCCTTCTACAAATTCATCAGTTTCTTCGTATTTAACAACTAAATTAAGATTATTTTCTTCACAAAAATCACGAACATCGTCTACTGAATAATTTTCTTTAACAAAATCAGGATATTTCTTTTCAACTTCAGGTATATAAATAGTAACTGTTGCACCTTTCTTAACTTTTTCCCCTACTTTTGGAGATATATCTATTACAGTATCTATTTCATATTCATCATCTTCACTTACTTTAATGGTTTCTACTATAACATTAGCTTCATTGGTCTCAAGCAATGTTTTAACTTCAATATAATTTTTTCCAATATAATCAGCAGGTATTTCAAAAGTACCTTCACCACTAGATAAGAATAATGTAACTGTACTACCCTCTTTTACAATTTTGCCAACTTCAGGACTAGTTCTAACCACATGACCTTTTTCTATTTCATCACTAGATACTTCAGTTTCACTGACTTGAACATTAAAACCAAGTTCCACTAAATTATTATAAGCATCATTTTCACTAAGTCCAATTATATTATCAGGAATTTCTACATTCTCTTTTGTCATCAAATTAGGAAGTAGTACAACTACTGATGCAGTTATAACTACAAGTCCAGTAAAAATAGATGCAAGAATGATTAATAATTTATTTTGTTTTTTATTCTCTTGTTTCATCTCAAAATCCAATTTCTTCTTTTCGTTTTCCTTTTCCTTTTTTTCTTTTTCTTTAACTTCTTTCAAAGTATCATTTAACACTTTAGTATTTTCAATATCATTTTCTGGAAAAGGATATACATATCTTTTCTCGTTCGCACGTTCATCAGTTAAAGCAGTTACAATGTCTTCATGCATAGCACGTGCATCTTTATACCTATTTTGTGGATTTTTAGCGGTACTTTTTAAAATAATGTTTTCTATAGATTGAGGTAATTCAGGCAATATTTTTTTAATAGACGGAAGAGGTTCCTTCAAATGTTTTAATGCAATTTCAACGGCATTATCCCCTTTATATGGAACACCCCCAGTTAAAAGTTCATACATTAAAATACCCATAGAATAGATATCACTTTTAATAGTTGAACCTTTACCATTAGCCTGTTCTGGAGGTAAATAATGAACACTACCCATTACACTATTAGTTTGCGTAAGTTGTGTTGAATTAAGTGCCATTGCTATACCAAAATCAGTAATCTTTATAACTCCGTTTTCTAGTATCATAATATTTTGAGGCTTAATATCTCTATGAACAATAAAACTATCATGGGCGTGAGCCATCCCATCAGTTAGTTGACTCATAATATCTATAACCTCAGTAATAGTTAAACTGCCACGCTTTTTAAGAAGTTGTTTTAAAGTCACGCCTTCAACATATTCCATTACAATATAATATTGCCCATCATCTTCCCCAACATCATACATTTCAACTATATTAGGGTGTGATAAACTAGAAGCAGATAAAGCCTCACGTTGAAAACGTCTAACAAACTTTTCATCATTAGCTAAATCCCCTCTTAAAACTTTAACAGCAACTTTCCTATCTAAGATAGTATCATACGCCAAGTAAACATTGGCCATACCGCCTTCGCCTAAAGTTTTAATAATTTGATATCTATTATCTATTTTAGAACCCTTTACTATCAACTGTATCACCACTCTTCTTAATTAAGTACGCTATACTTATATTGTCATTACCACCCCTCATATTACTTTTACTAATCAATTTATTCACTTTTTCCTCAATTAACAAGTCTTCATCATTTAATACTTTTTCTATCTGTTCTGGTGTTAGCATATTAGTTAGGCCATCACTACACAAAAGAATTTCATCAACTTCATCCTCAACAGCAAATATATCTACATCAACTTTTTCACTCGCACCAAGTGCTCTCATAAGAACGTTTTTTTGAGGATGATGTTCTGCTTCCTCTGGACGTAATTCCCCAGTTTCAACTAATATATTCACAAGCGTATGATCTTTAGTTACCTTAAATAACTTACCGTCTTTTTTAACAAAACCACTTGAATCGCCAACATTTGCAAAAATCAAATAATCTTTAGTTAAAACTGCTGCCACACAAGTAGTGCCAAGCCCAGTAGAATCTACGTGTTCGTTTGCATATTTAATAATATTCAAATTAATTTCTTCTATTATACCTTTTAACCAATTAACAGCATCAATCTTATTTCCTATCGTTCCCAATTTTTGAAATCTAGAACCGAGTTCTGTAACAGCCATACTAGAAGCAACTTCCCCCGCGCGGTGTCCACCCATTCCATCAGCTACAACTAACAAATATTCTCCATTTTTATTACTAACAATAGTAACACTATCTTCGTTATGACTTCTTACTTTTCCTGCATCAGTTTGATAATGACATATCACTATTATGCACTCTCCTTTGCTCTTAGTTGTCCACAAGCAGCATTAATCCCGCCTGCAATATTCTTTCTTATTATTACATTTATACCATTCTTCTTAAGTATATCATAAAACTTTTTTATTTTAAACTCATTACTTCTTTTAAATGTAAAATTACTAGTCTCATTATAAGGAATTAAATTAACATACATAAGTTTACCTTTTACTAAAGAAACCAAGTTCAAAGCGTCTTCTTCACTATCATTAATTCCATCAATTAATACATATTCTATAGTTACTCTTCTATTAGTTTTAAAAATATAATAATCAAGTGCATCAAACAATTCTTTAATAGAATAAGCATGGTTAATCTTCATAAGTTTATTTCTTACTTCGTCACTACTAGCATGCAAACTAATAGCTAGATTAACTTGAGTATTCATTGATGCAAACTCTTTTATTTTAGGAACTAACCCGCAAGTAGAAACAGTGATGTGTCTTTGCCCTATTTCTAAGCCATAAGGACAAGTAACAACTGTAATAAACCTTTTTAACACTTCAAAATTATCAAAAGGTTCACCTATACCCATAACTACTACACTATCTACTTTAATACATTCTTCGATCCCAACAGTAACGATTTGAAGAATCATTTCACTAAGTGACAAATCTCTAACTTTTTTTAACCTACCGCTTTCACAAAACGCGCATCCCATATTACAACCAACTTGAGAACTGACACATAACGAGTTACCATAATCGTGCTTTAACAAAACACACTCAATTTTATTTCCATCACAAAGTTCTAGTAAATATTTACTGCTCTTTTCATCTCTAATCACTTTAGATATTTTTAATAAATCAATAGAATAATTATCAATTAAAAAAGACTTTAAGTTTTTACTAATGTTACTCATAAGAGAAAAATCTAAAACACCTTTTTTATAAATCCAATCAAAAACTTGAAATGCATTATATTTCTTAAATCCCATTTCAACAAATAACTTTTCTAATTCTTCTAAAGTATAATCAAATATATTCTTCATAAATATCCTAAAAAAGAAAGCGTTTGCTTTCTTTAAATAGACAAGATTAATGAAATAATTATAAAGAGAAAACCTAAAACATAAGTTAATCTAGTTATAAACTTTTCACTTCCTCTTTCTTTCATATTACCCATAAGTATTGTATTACCACCAGTAATTATTTGTCCTGCTTCACTCGCCTTATTACTTTGTAAAAGCACAATAGCAATTAAAAGTACAGATACAATTAATAATATAACTTCCATTATTTCACGTTCCTTTTCTTTTATCGTCTTTGTTTTACCAAATATTCAATTTTTAATTTTATGGTCCATAAACATAAATAATCCAGTGCCCCTCTAAATTCACAAATTAATTATACTATATTATGTAATAAAATACAAATATTTTAATTTTATACGTAAATATACAAACTATTGTAACTTTAAAATAGTTATAATAAACTGAAAATTACTTAAAAACCTTATCAACTAATTTTTTTATATTTTTTTTTCTAATATCAGTTTCATCGTTTAGTATTTTTATTTCTATTACATCGCCCTCTTTAGCAGAAGGTACCAAAAGAAGTGGCAGATTACAGAAAGTGCCATTTTTCAATTCAACTACACAAAAATCATTTTCAATTCTATCAACTATTACCTTCATATTCCACCTCAACAAAAATATTATTTCCATCTGAACTAAAAATTATATTACCATTTACACTAGTATTAAACACTTTTGCACCACTCTTAGTCCATCTATCTACTACATTACTACTTGGTAAATCGTACTGATTATCTTTTCCAGACATTATAACAGCGTAATCCGCATCAACGGTATTCACAAAATCTATACTTGAAGATGTATCACTACCATGATGCCCTACTTTAATAACATCTGAATTAGCATATTCAATTATGTCTTTTTCAACTAATGCTTCAGCATCCCCCATAAATAAGAAACTAGTAGCACCATATTCTAATTTAACTACAACAGAATAATTATTGAGATTACTGTACTCCTCTACAGTAGGAGATAAAATAGTGATTTTTAAATTCTCATCTTGAAATATAACCATTCCGCTAAATGCCGCATTTACTTTTAATTTCAAACTATCAATAGTATTTAATAAAGTTTCGTAAGTTTGACTTGTGTGGATAACCTTAGGTAAATATATTTCTTTTACATCATATGAATTTATAACATCAGTTAATCCACCTATATGATCTGAATGAGGATGTGTCCCAATTAAATAGTCAATTTTACTATAACCTTTATCATTTATGAAATCTATAACATTAGCACTTTCATATTTTTCGCCAGCATCAATTAACATAGTTTCATTATTAGGTAACTCAATAAATATTGAATCGCCTTGCCCGACATCAATAAAGTTTACAAATAGTTTATCATCTAAAATAACTGGATTACTACTCAAAGTGTAACTATCATAATTTTTAAAAATCAAAACAATAACTGCTATTAACACAAATACAATTACTTTTTTTATATACTTCATATTATCACTTTAAATTAATTATATCACAATTAACTAAACTTATTTAAAAAAATATGATAAAATTAATTAAGGTGATTATATGGACAGTTTGTTAAAATACATTGAAATATATGGAAACATAAGTTTTAAGGAAAAAAGTTTTAACGATGTTGATAACGTGTTATTAAGTCAATTAATTTATTTAAATTACGAAGGGTTATTTAAAAACAAAATTACATTAGAGGAAATGTCTAAATTATTTTTTATAAAATATGATGAAAATGAAATAAAAAAATTTGGATTTTTACGAAAAAAATTTATAAAACTTTTAGAGGTAATGTCTACAAAAACTAGATATAAAAATATAGAACTATATAACTATATAAAATCTAATGAAAATACACAATTTGGAGCTATAAGTTTTAGATTTAATAAAAACGAAATCTATATTGCTTTTGAAGGAACGGATAAATCTTTATTGGGATGGAAAGAAGACTTTGAAATGTCATATAAGTTTCCGGTAAAAGCACAAGAATTAGCAATAAAATACATAAACGACGTTATAAAAAATAAAGATAAAAAAATATATATAGGCGGACATTCAAAAGGCGGTAATTTAGCGATGTGTTCCGCAATGTATGCTAAAACTGATATCAAAAAAAGAATACAAAAAATTTATAATAATGATGGCCCTGGGTTTAATTTAGAACAATTTAACTGCAAAGAATGGGAAACAATAAACACAAAATTAGTCACATTTACGCCAGAAAATGGAATTATAGCCTATTTATTAAATCATCAAAACAATATTATTATTGTAAAAAGTAATGCAAAAGGAATGTTACAACACGATGCAACAACATGGCAATGTTTTGGTGAATATTTTGAACCAGGAATTAGAACTGAATCTTCTACTCAGTTAGAAAATAGAATATCTAAGTGGGTTAATACTTACGACTATATAAAAAGAGAAAGATTTGTCACAACAATATTTAGTTTAATTGAAACAAGTTTTGCAACTATAAAAACTTCTGATAAAAAAACACAATTAAATGCATTTATAAATATAATAAAAGAAACAAAAAAACTTAATAAAAGAGAAAAAGATTTTATTTTAGAAGTTATAAAAACCTTGTTTATATCAGAATAGAATACAAATGATGAAAATAAATAAAGTTATTTCTCATTTATTATTTTTTGTTTGAACTAAATTACTATAATATTTTACTTTTCCACTTAACACATCATTATAAAATCCTTGCTTCCAATGAATAAAATCAATGCTTTTTTGTAATTCGGTCATTTTGTTATCAAGTTCTTGCAATTTAGTATCTAATATTTTTTGCCTTTGCGGAATTGACGTTTCGCCTTCAAGACATAGAGAAAGATACTCTTTCATTTCAACTATACTCATTCCACAATTTTTAAGACATGACAAAGAATCAATCCACGCGATATCTTTATCATTAAAAATACGATAATTATTTTTATCTCTCTTTACATTTGGTACGAGTCCTTCGTTACAGTAGAATTTTAAAGTATCATAGGTAAGCCCCGTTTTTTCGCATGCTTGCTTCATTGTATAATACACCTTCATCACCTCTTTTAAAAAACTATTGACCGTGTGTTACACCCATGTTATACAATTAAATTGTACTAAAGAGAATTTTAGTTGTCAAGGAAAGGAAGGAAGAGAAAATATGGAATATGTAACATTAAATAATGGTATTAAAATGCCTATATTAGGCTTTGGAGTTTATCAAATTCCAAAAGAAGATACAAAAAGATGTGTATTAGACGCTATTAAAGTGGGTTTTAGAGCAATTGATACTGCCCAAAGTTATTTTAATGAAAGTGAAGTCGGAGAAGCAATAAAAGAATGTGGATTACCTAGAGAAGATTTGTTCATTACTACCAAAGTTTGGATAGATAATTATGGTTATGAAAAATGTAAAACCTCAATTGAAGAATCTTTAAAAAAATTACAAACTGATTATATTGATTTAGTCTTACTTCATCAACCATTTAGTGATTATTATGGAGCTTATAAAGCTTTAGAAGAGTTATATCATCAAGGTAGAATTAAAGCTATTGGTGTAAGTAACTTCTATCCTGATCGTTTAACTGATATTTGCTTATTTAACCGCGATGTTATACCAGCAGTTAACCAGGTGGAAACCAACCCATTAAACCAACAAATTAAAGCGCAAGAAAATATGGAAAAATATGGTGTTGCAATTGAAGCGTGGGCTCCATTTGGTGAAGGAAAAAGCGGAATGTTTACTAATGAAACGCTTGTAAATATTGGTAAGAAATATAACAAAAGCGCCGCGCAAGTAATCCTTAGATGGTTAATACAACGCGGAGTCATAATTGCTTGTAAATCAACTCATATAAAAAGAATGCAAGAAAACTTTGATGTTTTTGATTTTGAGTTAAGTGATGAAGATATGAATAATATTAAAAAATTAGATCAAAACGACAGCTTGTTTTTTAATCATCAAGACCCTAAAATGGTAGAATGGTTTGATAAAACGACTGAACAAAGAAGAGAAAATGTAGATTTTCGCAAGGAAAAGAAAGGTTGGGATTAAAAATGAATAGAAATATGATTATAGGAATTGTACTTATTGCTGTTTTAATATTAAGTGTAGGCACTTATTTTATATTAAATGATTTATCAAACAATACACAAAACAAAGAAAATAATCAAAATAATAATGAAAATAATATTAATAGTGGAAACGACACTAACGACAAAAATAACGAAATTAGTAAGTCAAATACTTTAGTCGTTTATTATTCAGCTACCGGAAATACAGAGGCCGTTTCAAATAAACTTGCAGAAAGCTTAAATGCTGATATATTTGCAATAATACCACTAGATCCTTACACAAATGAAGATTTAAATTGGACTGATGATGATTCCAGAGTCACAAGAGAGCATGAAAATGAATCTTTAAGAAATGTAGAACTAACTAGTACTACTGTTTCTAATTGGGAAAATTATGACACTATTTTAATTGGATACCCTATTTGGTGGGGTGTTGCTGCTTGGCCAGTTAATACTTTTGTAGAAGCAAATGATTTCACTGGAAAAACAGTTATTCCATTTTGTACTTCATCATCAAGTGGTCTAGGACAAAGCGGAGATTTACTTGCAGAACTTGCTGGAACTGGCAATTGGCAAAATGGTCGTCGCTTTAGTTCTAATCCATCAGATTCTGAAATTAGTGAATGGGCAGATAGTTTAAAATAATAGTAGCCAAAAAATTCCACATTTATAGACGTTATAACTTTTATAAAGTGATTGTTAAAGCATTTATAACTTTTTGCTAATCGGCAATTTATTAGTTCTATATTAATTGTGAAATAGCATTTTATCGAAATTTATTGTTAAATAATACAAAAATTTATGGTATAATTAATTTGTGTTTACATGAATGGAGGTAAATTATGAATAAACATATTTTAGAAAGAATGCAAAACATACTTAACAATTTAGAAAATGCCAATTTGAATGATGTAAATGAATTATTAAATTACTACAATGGACATGCGGTTATGATAAATGGAACATCATATTATCCATTTAATGATCCTATCATTGCGGCTAGATTCAATTCAAGATATCATGACTTAACTGGGCAAGATCATCCGAGATTTGTAGAACAAGCTCCAATTGTTATCGATAGTTTAATGCAAGATAAAGAATTGTCTTTACAAGCAGGTGCATATACACCTGCGTATTTCGATGAGCTCGAGCAAATTAAAAATAATATAACTCATAAAAATAAAGGACCCGAGATAACAGAAAACCATCATCCTATACAAGATTTTTATGATGTTTTAAATCGTTTGGATAATGCAAGTGCGACAGAAGTAAATCAACAATTGAATTACTATAATGGAGATGCGGTTATGATAAATGGAACACCATATTATCCATTTAATGATCCTATCATTGCAGCTAGATTCAATTCAAGATATCATGAATTAACTGGGCAAGATCATCCAAGATTTGTTGAACAAGTTCCAATTGTTATCGATAGTTTAATGCAAGATAAAGAATTGTCTTTGCAAGCCGGTGCATATACACCTGCGTATTTTGATGCGCTCGAGCAAATTAAAGGTAATATTATAAATGACTCATTTATAGAAGAAAGTGGAAGAAAATTTATATAAACCCTCGATAAGCAACGTCAATTTGATAACATGACAATGGTATAACAGTTTGATGCCATGAATAATTAATAACTCCCCTATCTATTAATGAAAAAAAGGTGAATTTGATTATTTTTCAAAATCATCTTTTTTTTAACTTTTAATATTTTTGCATTTCATTTACATCTTTATTAATTTATTTAAAATATTTCCCAATAGTACCCTATCAATCTATTTGAAGTGTTTAAATTAAAAGTTGTTTCGTTTGCAAGTTTAATAGACTTGTATAATTTTATATGATTTTTCATTAAAAATATTAAAGTTATTTATATTCATTTTTTTAGATTTAAAATAATTTATACTTGTTTAGTTAATATATTTTATTATATAAAACTTACGAACCAATTAAGTTTGTAATTTTTTTCAAATGGAGTGATAACAAAAGTAATCCGAAACTTCAATAATAAAGTTGATAAACAACTAATCACTAAAATTATTATAGAGTCTTTTCGGTAAAATATAGCAAAAAAATTAAAAATGATATATAATTAAATAAAAGAAAAATGATTAACATGTTTAATTTTATAAAAAAAAGAAATTATTTAAGTAGAGAAGAACTCATAAATTCAGTAGATAGTAATAAAATATGGTCAAAATCAATGACCTTATCTGAAATAAAAGAATTATTAGAATATTTGGAAATTAAGATTTCTAAATATGACTTTGATATAGATAAAAATTTTATAATGAATTCAAGAAGAAAAGAATTAAAATCAATAATAAAAGAAAGACTATTACAAAATAATAATAATATAAATGAACTTGTTTCAGAATCTTTATTTAACTTTTGGGAATTTGTAAGTGATGAATATCCTGGGAATTTCCTTTTAGCTTCTGAAGATTTGGGGTTAACTATAAAAGAATTAGATACTATGGATAACGAATATAGAAAAAAAGGAATTATTTGTAGTCAATAAAGAGATATTATATTAGAAATAATCATGGCAATTAAAACACATATAAATAAAAAAGAAATGTAAATCAAATGAATTATTTAGATTTTATTAAACTTATTTAAGTTTAATTAGGTTTTATAAGTGATCAAAAACCTTATAAATACTAGTAAAATAAATTTTCTAAGTGATATTAATATTTAGGACTTATTTTTTAGTACTAGCAGTTGTTTGTAAAATAATAATTTTTAAAATTACCAAAATAAAAATATTAAAATAGTTTATTATTAAAGTTGATGAAAAAAATTTACTTTTTATAGTATTATATTTATATAGTAAATAGTTAAAAATATTTTATTAAGGTGGTGTAACCGATGAAAAAAAAGAATATAGTTATTATTACTATAATTGTACTATTTATTATTATGCTTATTCCAATTAAAATGCAGTTAAAAGATGGAGGTTCTATCGAATATAAAGCTATATTATATAAAGTGACAAAAGTTCATAGAATAAATCCAGAATCTTCTTCTGGTTATGAAGATGGATGGGAAATAAATATTTTAGGATTACGAGTATATAATAGTATTCATTTTGATAGTGTATCAACATTAAAAATAGCAAAAATTGAAAATGTAAGTATTGATATTTATGACATTTCACCAACGGGCGCTACCATAATAATAAGGGATATTAATAAAAAACCATATAGTTATGGACAGTGGTATAAAATAGAAAAAAAGATGGATGGAAAATGGGCTGAAGTAAAAACATTAATTGATAATTATGGGTTCAATGAAATGGCATATATACCTAATGATAATGGAGAAGT
This sequence comes from uncultured Bacilli bacterium, assembly GCA_944350335.1. Classification (GTDB taxonomy): domain Bacteria; phylum Bacillota_I; class Bacilli_A; order RF39; family UBA660; genus CALVVN01. The sequence continues at coordinate 869 of CALVOQ010000002.1, read as the reverse complement.
AAAATTTGTGATGGATTGGACAAAGTTATATGGTGAATTACCATTAGGAAGTTATAGAATTTTAAAACAAGTAGATAATAAATATATATCTGTTGAGTTTGCTGTAATTGATGAAAACTCAAGTAAAAAAATAGAAGTAGTAAAGACAACCAATAACAAGGATATTGAATTTAATGAATATTTAGCAAAAGACAATAGAAAAATCTATTTGGCAGATAATTTAAAAGAAGTATATTATTATACTAATTCAAATTATAAATTAACTTTAAAAGAACATATTACAACATCAGATCAGGTAATGGATGATAGTATTAAAAATCTAACAGACAATATGACTTTTATTAGTTCATTAGATGATGGAGGAACATCAATTTATAAATCAGAAGGACATGATATTACGATAACTAAATGTAATACTCTTAGTGGCAATAGGGATATATTTATTGGTGATTATGCAATGAATTACGAGCAAACAATGTGTAAGTAATATTTAAATTACAATTTGTTGAGTAGCTCGGATTTTGATAATTTGATAGAATTTGAGATTTGCTCATTATAACTGATTATGACTTTTCAGTTAAATTTTTCTCATTTTTAACAAGACAATTTATAAAAAAATCTACTATTTCTTGTGCTTCATTACCAACTGAAAAAAGATAATTATTAAAATCATTAGCTATTAAAAGTTTATTGTAAAAATGTTTCTTATTCTTTTTCAGATAGTCTATTTTAATAAATTGTTAGTTTTATATAAAATAAAAACTTACAAACTTTATAGGTTCGTAAGTTGTCTTCAAATGGAGCAAGCGATGGGAATCGAACCCACGTCTCAGCCTTGGCAAGGCCGCGTACTAGCCGTTGTACTACGC
>CALVOQ010000001.1 GCA_944350335.1 uncultured Bacilli bacterium | reverse complement strand
TCTATACTTAAATCAATACTATAACATGCATCTATATTACTTCTCTCTTCATGGGATACTGTAAAAACATTTTTATATGCTTGTGTTCCTCTATTGTCGTCATATATAGGTTCAGCAAAAATAACATTCATAGTTTCTGTTTCTTCATATTTAATATCTAATATTCCTGCTGTAACAACAATAGGTTTACCAATACCTTCAACAAAAACACTAAACCATGAATATGTTAAACCAACAACACTTGCAATTAGAATTAAAACACCTATAATGCTCAATAAAACTCTCCTATTACTCATAGCACAAACTTCTAATTATCTAGAATAATTATACTATAAAAATTTGCAAATTCAATTAAAATAACAAAATAAGCACCTAAGTAAAAAATTTTCATATAAAAACCCAATTTTATATATATATAAGAAATTGGGTTTAATTACAATTTAACATTAATTAAGTAAAGCATTAAAAATGTTTTGATCTTTAATCAAAACATTTCAATCATTTTATACATTCGAATCTAGTTTTAAATTAACGTCACTCACATCATATTGATACATAATATTTCCGCCATCATCTGCTCCGTTCCAATCAATAGTTACACTTGATGTTGACTCTATATCTTGTACTATTTGAGTATGGTTATAACTTATATTACCATTTTCATCTTCTACCAAATTATCAGCATTGTAAACATTTTCGCCTTCTTCGTTTGTTACTGTAATTTTATCTTTATCTACAGTAGTTCCCTCGATAGGTTTAAACGTTGTTTCTATTAAATATCCATTTTTTTCTTCATTGTATTTAATATCTCCAGTCACTTCTATTATGTTTTCTGCATCATGATTTTGTACTAGATTTTGATCATATGTATTGTTTTCATTTGAAGAAACAGTAGAATCTAATTCTTTATTTGGAGTTAATTTTATAGTATCCGTATTAATTATATATGTCTCAGGCTCTAATATACCCTCATCTCCATCCCAATCGATAATTATTTTTGGATTGCTTGTTGTGTTAGGATCTACCGCTTGATACATATAGAAATAATTTTCTCCATCTAGAACTCCAGGTCCTGAATATGTATTTTGTTCTGTTGTCACTGTTAAATTTGAGAAATCAGTTACTTCTGATGGTGCTGTAAACTTTAATGTCAAGATGTTATCGAACTCATCTAATCCAATAACTTCCATAATTCCTGTTTTTTCTTCATAATTATTTACTTCACCATCTATATTTATGTTAGTTACGTGATCATCTTCTGCTAGTTCTGCATCTATATCATAAGTAACATCACCCGCACCAGTTAAAACTCCGTCACTGTTAGTATCATCTATTGTTGGTTTTGTTATTCCTATGTAATTAGCATAACTCATAATGTCAACTTTCTCAGTATCTATTGTGTAAGCGCTATCATTACCATTTCCCCAGTTAACTGTTATTTCTGGCAATACCAACTCTTTAACCTCATCTACGGCAACTGTATAGTAGAAATAATACACACCATTTTCTATTTCTTCAGGTGTACTATCTAATATTCCTATACCATTTTCTGTTGTTTCACCATCTACGCCTTCTATTTTAATACTTAATGACATAGTTTCTAACATTTCTTTCGTTACATTTTCAGGTGCAATAAACTTAACTTTAACATAACTTCTGTAGCCACTTTCTGCAAAGTCTGCTTCAGCTCTTCCGCTTTCAATTACTGTTCCGCTAACTTCTATAACGCTTCCATTTAAATTAATGTCATACGTTGCATCCTCTACTGCTGCCACTAAAATCTTTTTGTATTTTGGTTTGTATCTACATACGTTATTTTCATCGCATTCACTTACCCATTCACCTTCGTATCCTTCAACAACTGGAACTTCTGGCGTAACTATATTACTTAAATCTTCAACTTTTTGTGTTTCTCCAATTTGATTGTCTTTTTCATCAAAGAACATTATTGTATATATTATTTTTTCCTCTGGTTCTTCAGTTGGTTCATTTATCTCAGGTTCATCTTCCTCATCATCAACGTTTGCCACTGTGTCATCAAAAACTGGATAAGTTTCTTCCTCCTCTGGTTCTTGTTCTTCACTTTCTTTGTCTTCTTCAAGATCTGGGTTTTCAATAATTTCTACTGGGTTCTTTTCTGTCTCACTTGGTTTTTCTTCAACATCTCTGTTAAAGTAATAAACTGAACCTATTATTAAACCTAGAACTACTAAAATAGATAACACTATGAATAAAATAAACTTACCATTACTTTCTTCATCAATAAAGTCATTATCTACTTCTCTTTTTTTGTCATCATTTTTAGCGTCGTTCGCCATATTTTAACCTCCCATCTATTATTAGTAGTCTTATGCTACTTATTGATTTCATTATATATATATTTACGTTAGATTTCAATCAAAAACGTAAATATAGTGTAAACATCATAATGTGTTTACACATTTTTTATAATCTTCGCCACGTTGTTCAAAACTTTCATATTGATCCAATGAAGCGCAAGCGGGACTAAGTAATACAACATCATTTTTCTCTGATATTTCTTTAGCTTTTTCTACACATTCTTTTAAAGTTCCATATTCATATACTTGAAAATTATTTTGAATTGCAAAATGTTTTATTCTTTTTTTAGTCTCACCATATGTAAGAATACATTTAACATTTTTCATATATGGTAGTAATGGTTCAAAAGAATGACCTCTATCTAAGCCACCTAGTAATAAAATTGTTGGTATGTTAAAAGATGAAAGTGCAATTATAGTAGATTCTGTGTTAGTTGCTTTTGAATCATTATAATATTTTACACCATTAAGTTCTCTTACAAATTCAATTCTATGTTCAACACCTTTAAATTCTTTAAAGAACTCTTTTATTACATCATTTGAAACGTTTAATTGTTTTGCTACCATTATCGCGCACATTGCGTTTTCATAATTATGGTTCCCCTTTACTGTGATTTCGTTAGTCTTAATTATCTCTTCGTTATTGTATATAATTGTATTTTCTTTTAAATAACAGTCAGACTTTTCTTTAATTGAAAAATATAATTTTTTTGCATTTATATTATTTATTCCAGCCATAACATCATTATTTTCTTTGTTTAATATTGCTGTTTCTTTATCAGTTTGGTTATTAAATATTTTAAATTTTTGTTTTTTATAGTTTTCATAAGTTCCAAAATGGTCTAAATGAACTGGACTTAAGTTTGTAATTATACTTATATTTGCTTTAAAGTTTTTCATATCGTGTAATTGATGTGAACTTATCTCTAGTACTAAAATATCATTTTCTTTTACAATTTCTACTAATGAACATACTGGAAAACCTATATTTCCGCCTAATAGTACTGATAATTTTGCTCTTTTTAGTATTTCATATATCATTGTTGTAGTTGTTGTTTTTCCATTTGATCCAGTGATTGCAATTATTTTTATATTTTTAGGAAATAAACTATATGCCACTTCAACTTCGTTTGTAACTGGTATATTTAACTTGATCGCTTTTAAAACTAACGGATGATCAATTTTAACTCCTGGATTTTTTATTAAATAATCAAATGTTTCATCTAAAAGGTCTGTTGGGTCATCCGTTTTAATGAATTCTACACCTAGATCTTTTAACTCTTTTAAATGATCTTCGTTTTGATCTTTCATATCTGTTATTATTACTCTATTATTGTGTTTAGCCAGCACTTTAGCTGCTTCATATCCACTTCTAGCCATTCCTAATATTAATATTTTCTTATTTTCAAACATTTTTTATTTTTCACCTCATTATATATTTTATTATAGTATAACATAGCGTAAAAAAAAACAAGTTGTATAAACATTAACAAAATGTTTTAGTTTTGCTTACCTTTAAAATATGTTATAATTGTTATGTGTCCTTGTAACTCAGCTGGATAGAGTAACGACCTCCTAAGTCGTAAGTCGGCAGTTCAAATCTGCCCAAGGACGCCATTTTTTTGTAATAAAATACCTCTGGATTTTCTAGAGGTATATATTTAATAAACTAATTTTATCTTATATTATATAAAAACAATATTGTGATTCCTAAAGCTGTAGCTGTTTGAAATCTAACTGCTTCATAACAACTAACAACTTTATCTACTAAACTGACTAAAATACTTTCCTTATATTTTGGTTTTGTTCTCGTTATAGGATACATGTGTTTGCAAATTATATCTTCTTCAATTTCATTTAACTCAAAATATTTTTTGCTATTTTCTAATGCGATTAATGGATGTTCTTTTAGAAAACTACTGTAGTTTTCTCTATTAATATCATTGCTCGTAAAAAAATCATGTAGTAATGCACCTCTTGTTGTTGATAAAGTATCCAATTTTAGTATTTTAGACAAGCAAAAACTCCATCTAGCAACTCTATTAACGTGCTCTAATCTTGTAAGTCCATGATGAATGCTTTCAGATAACTTTTTAAATTCTTTATTATTTTCAAACTCTTTATATATTTTATTATACTCTGTGTTTATTTTTTTCATTCTCTTTTTTCCACCAGCCCATTAATTATATCACATTTTGTCACATTTTGCTAGGTATTTTAATTCCTAACATATTTAAACAATCTCTCATTACATTATATGCATAATTTAATATAATAAGCCAGTCATTTTTCTTAGTTAAATCAGTTAAATTGCTTATATTATTATTTTGGTAAAATTTGCTTGATAAATCTGCAACATCATATAAATATTCAGCAATCACGCTGGGTAATCTTTCTTCTATGCTTTTTGTTATATATTTGTCAAAGTCTAGTAATTTAATTCTTAAATCTCTATCTATACCATCATATATATTATCACTTACTTTTCCTAAATACTCGCTTTGATCTAAAACTTTTTTTATTCTTAGTGCTGAATATAATATATATGGCCCTGTTTTACCATTTATATCACTGAATTTTGTTAAATCAAATATGTAATTCTTTTCTCTATTGTTTGATAAATCTGCATATTTTATGATTGCATTTACTATTATATCTAAGTCTTCTTTTTTCATATTTGCATTTTCTTCGCGCTTTTGTATAAATGTTTCTTTTGTCATCTGTATTAACTCATCTAATTTCAAAGTTTCCCCGCTTCTTGTTTTAAAAGGTTTTCCATCACTACCATTTATTGTCCCAAATGCAATATGTTCTAGTTGATTTTGCCATCCTATTTTTTTGCATACTCTGAAGACTTGTTCAAAATGCAAACTCTGTCTAGCATCAACTACATACAATATGTACTTTGGATTGTATTTTTCTATTCTTTCATATATTGCACTTAAATCTGTAGTCGCGTACATAAACGAACCATCACTTTTTTCTACAATTAATGGTGGCATTTCTTTATTATCAGTGTCTTCTTTTAAAAATACTACTTTTGCATTATTATCTGAAACTAATAGTCCTTTTTCAGTAAGCACATTTATTAATTTTGGAATATATGGTTTAGTGTCGCTTTCTCCTAGCCATAAATCAAAGTTTATGTCTAAATAATTATATAATCTTTTTATGTCTTCTAAACTGACCTCATATATTTTTTTCCATAAATCATTATATTCTTGGTTTCCACTTTGTAGTTCTTTTACTATCGTTTTACATTCTTCATATACTTGTTCATCATTTTTACATAATGCACTTATTTCAGGATAACACTTATTTAAATATTCTATATTTATATCTTCAAGTTTGATTTTATCCCTTTTTATACCATAGATTACTTGCCCCATTTGTAAACCGTAATCCCCTAAATGAACATCACTTATTGTTTTATAGCCCTTATAATTTATTATTCGTTTTAAACTCTCTCCTATTATTGCTGGGCGCAGATGTCCAATATGTAATGGTTTTGCTATGTTTGGGCCACCATAATCTAAGTAATATGTTTCAGTATTTTCAACTTTTTTTACACCTAAATTATGTAATGTATTATTTATCCACTTATTTATAAACTTATCACTAACTGTTAAATTAATAAATCCGTTTAAAAATTCTACTTTTTTAAAGTAATTGTCAAAGTTTTCTAAATCATTAATTTTTGCTGTTATGTCTTGACCTATTTCTAATAAGTTTATTTTTTTATCTTTTGCGATACGAAAAAGACTATTTATTTGATAGTCACACAATTCTTTTTTATTGCTTTCACTTACATAAAATTCATAATTAAAAGAGTCAAATACTGGTTTTATAAACTCTTCTATTTCTTGTATCATATTATCACCTAAATTGTCATAAGTTCTTTTTCTTTTTCTTTGAATTTTTCTTCTACTATATCATTATATTTGTCTATTAGTTTTTGAACACTTTCTAAATATATTTTTTCTTCGTTTTCACTGTATTCTTGTTTTTTAATAGCATTGTTAGCGTCTTGTCTCACATTTCTTAGTGCAATTCTTGCTTCCTCTGCCATATCTTTTACTTGTTTTACAAATGTTTTCCTACTTTCTTCTGTTAATTCTGGAATTGTTAGGATTAACACTTCACCATTATTAGTAGGAGCCATACCTAAGTTAGCTTCAAATAATGCTTTTTCAATGTTTTTTAAAGCTGATTTGTCAAATGGTTTTATTACTAATTGTCTAGCTTCTGGTATGCTTATATTTGCAACACCTTGTATCGGTGTTGACACTCCATAGTATTCAACCATTATTCCATTTAATATATTAGGATTTGCTCTTCCAGCCCTTACTGTTGTAAGTCTCGATTCAAACGATTCAATTACTTTATCCATTTTGGTTTTAACTTCATTTTCGTTAAACATAATTCACTCTCCATTTTAATTATACATAAAGATTTTTAAATTGTAAATTAAAAACCCTTAAAAAGGGTTTTTACTCACAAAATGTTTCTTCTAACACTTCGCTTGCATCATCACTAAGAAATTCTTTTTCTAGCATTAAACTTATATCTGAATATTCTCTTGCACCAGTACCAGCAGGTATTAGTTTACCTAAAATTACATTTTCTTTTAATCCACTTAACATATCTACCCTACCTTTTACTGCTGCCTCAGTTAAAATTCTTGTTGTTTCTTGGAAAGATGCCGCTGATAAAAATGAATCAGTTTCAAGTGATGCTTTTGTAATACCAAGTAATATTGGTTTTCCAGTCGCAGGTGTTTTACCTTCTAATATTATCGGTTTGTTTATTTCTCCAAACTCTCTTAGAGAAATAGATGTTCCCTCAACTAAACTTGTATCTCCTGCATCTACTATTTTAATTTTTGATATCATTCGTTTAACTACAATTTCAACGTGTTTATCTGATACATCAACACCTTGTGATTTATAAACTTTTTGTATTTCTTTTACTATGTATTGTTGCACTGTAATCGGATCAGTAACAGCAAGTAATTCTTTAGGTGCAATTGAGCCTTCAGTCAAGGCATCTCCAGCTTCCACCATTTGACCTTTTTCTACTTTCAGTTTTGAGTTATAAAGAGTTACGTGTTCTCTTACTTCCAAGTCATTAGTGATATATATTTTGTATTTGCCTTTGTCTTCTGCTATTTTTGTTACTTTTCCACTTATTTCAGCAATAGTTGCTTTTGCTTTAGGTGTCCTTGCTTCAAATAATTCTTCTACACGTGGTAAACCTTGTGTAATGTCGGCAGCTGAAGCAACACCTCCAGTATGGAATGTTCTCATAGTTAATTGTGTTCCTGGTTCACCTATTGATTGCGCAGCCATTATTCCTACTGCTTCTCCAACTTCTACAGTGTTTCCAGTAGCTAAGTTTCTACCGTAACATTTTTTACATACACCATTTACAGTTTTACATGTCAACACACTTCTGATTTCAACTTTAGTTATTCCAGCTTTAACTATTTTATCAACAATTGGTTCTGTAATAAGTTCGCCCTTGTCTATGATTAATTCTTTGGTTTCAGGGTTAATTATTTTTTGGTTAGTATATCTACCAAGTATTCTTTCTTCTAAGCTTTCTAGTACTGCTCCGCTGTTTTCATCTATAAATGCACTTACTTCTACGCCTTGTATAGTTCCACAGTCATGTTCTTTTACAATTATATCTTGTACCACATCTACTAACCTACGTGTTAAGTATCCAGCATCAGCTGTTTTTAATGCTGTGTCAGCTGTTCCTTTTCTTGAACCATGTGTACTTAAGAAGAATTCCTGCACATCTAGTCCGTCTCTAAATGAAGCAGTAATTGGTATTTCAACAACTTCTCCATCTGGTTTTTTCATGCTTCCACGCATACCAGATAATTGCCCTAATTGGTTCTTTTTACCACGAGCACCTGATGAAAATATCATATTGAGTGGATTTTCTGGGTTGCTTGATAATTCATTAAAAACCTCGCTTTGAATATTATTAGTTGTATCTGCCCATAATTTTACAATTCTATCATGTCTTTCTTCGTCAGTGATCAATCCTCTTTTAAATTGTTTAGTAACTTGCTCAATCATCTTGTTTGTTTCCTCTATCATTGTTGCTTTTTTATCCGTTACTGGAACATCGCTTAATGAGAAAGTTATACCTGATTTTGTACTATATTTAAAACCTTGATTTTTTAACTTGTCTAGCATTATTGATGTTTCTGTAGTTTTATATCTTTTAAATATTTGAGCAATTAACTTTTCTAAATCTTTATTAATTAATGGTTTAGTAATTGGCATTTGTGCAACTTTTTCTGGTAAGTTTTCTCCTTTTTCAATAAAGAATTTATTTGGAGTTATTTTTTCAATATTTTCTTTACTTCCCTCATTTATATAAGGATATGTATCCGGTAAGATTTCGTTGAATATAATTTTACCAGGTGTTGTAACTAGATACTTTTCTTTTTGTTCATCTGTAAACATTTTGTATTTAAAACTTTTTACAGGTAAGCATATTCTAGTATGTAATGTTATATCTCCTCTTTCATACGCCATTAACACTTCATTTGAATTCTTGTATGCTTTTCCTTCATTAGGCAATCCTGGTGTTTCTATTGTTAAGTAGTAATTACCTAATACCATATCTTGTGAAGGAGTTACTATTGGACTACCATCTTTTGGGTTTAAAATGTTATTAGCACCCAACATTAATATTCTTGCTTCTGCTTGCGCTTCCTCACTTAATGGAACGTGTACAGCCATTTGGTCTCCGTCAAAATCTGCGTTAAATGCAGGACAAACTAATGGGTGTAATCTTAATGCTTTTCCACCTACTAATTTTGGTTCAAATGCCTGTATTCCAAGTCTATGTAGTGTTGGAGCACGATTTAAAAGCACTGGATGCTCCTTTATAACTTCTTCTACTATATCCCATACTCTTTCATCTTGTGCTTCTATTAATTTTTTTGCTCCCTTTATATTATGAGCCATTTCTCTATCAACTAGTTCATGTATTACATGCGGTTTAAATAATTCTAAAGCCATTTCTTTTGGTAATCCACACTCATACATTTTTAAAGTTGGCCCTACTACGATAACACTTCGTCCAGAATAGTCAACACGTTTACCTAATAGGTTTTGACGGAATCTACCTTGTTTTCCTTTTAACATACTGCTAAGTGATTTCAATGCACGATTTCCAGCACCTTGTACGCTTCTTCCTCTTCTTCCGTTATCTATTAATGCATCTACCGCTTCTTGTAACATACGTTTTTCGTTTTGTACTATGATTGTTGGTGCTCCAAGTTCTATTAGTTTCTTCAAACGATTATTTCTGTTAATTATTCTTCTATATAAATCATTTAAATCACTTGTTGCAAATCTTCCGCCAGGTAATTGAATCATTGGTCTTAATTCTGGCGGGATTACTGGTAATGCTTCCAGTATCATCCATTCTGGTCTATTTCCACTTTCTATAAATGATGTTATACAATCTAATCTTTTAACAAGCCTTATTTTCTTTTGTCCTTGACTTTTTTCTATTTCTTTTTTTAAATTTTCTGATTCTACTTCTAAGTTAACTTCGCTTAATAATTTTTTTATAGCTTCAGCTCCCATGCCTACTGTAAAGCCATTGCCATATTTTTCGTAATATGCACGATATTCTTTGTCTGATAGTGTTTGCTTTTTTTCTAAAGGCGCAATTCCAGGATCTAAAACGACATAACTTACAAAGTATATTACTTCTTCTAAATCCCTTGGAGACATATCCAAAACTAATCCTATTTTTGGAGGCACGCCTTTTGTATACCATATGTGTGCCACTGGAGTAGCAAGTTCAATGTGTCCCATTCTTTCACGTCTAACTTTTGATCTTGTAACCTCTACTCCGCATCTATCACATATTATATTTTTATACCTTAATCTTTTATATTTTCCACAACTACATTCAAAATCTTTTGTTGGTCCAAAGATTTTTTCACAAAATAGCCCATCTCTTTCTGGTTTTAATGTTCTATAGTTTATAGTTTCTGGCTTTTTTACTTCTCCATATGACCATTCTCTGATTTTTTCTGGGGATGCTATTCCTATTTTTATTCCTTCAAAATTATTAACTTCCATCATTTATTCTTCACTCCCCTCATACTCTAAATCATCCAAAGCATCATAACCACTATTTTCTTCAAATTCTTCTTCAATTTCTTCTTCAATAGTAGGTTCTTCTACTGGTTCTTCTAGTTTAGTAATGTCTATTTCTTCTATAGTTACAGGAACGTCTTCTTTATCTTCTTCTTTTTCTAAATCTCTTAAGTCTTTAGTTAAACCATCTTTAGTTATAATTGAAATATCTAATCCAAGTGCTTGGAATTCTTTTATTAATACTCTAAATGATTCTGGAACTCCTGCTTGATCAACAACTTTTCCTTTTACTAATTGTTCATAAACTTTAACTCTACCTAGTACATCATCTGATTTAATTGTTAATACTTCTTGTAAAATGTGAGCTGCACCATATGCATATAATGCCCAAACTTCCATTTCTCCAAATCTTTGTCCACCAAATTGTGCTTTTCCACCTAATGGTTGCTGAGTTACTAAACTATATGGTCCTGTACTTCTAGCATGTAGTTTGTCATCTACCATGTGGTTAAGTTTAATCATATACATGACACCAACAGCAACTCTCTTATCAAATTTTTCACCAGTTCTTCCATCATATAAATCAGTTTTATAGTCTGGCGCTAAACCAGCTTCTTGTGTCATTGCTTTTAAATCTTCTTCAGTTGCACTGTCAAATACTGGAGTTGCAACATGAACGCCTAATGTTTTAGCAGCCATACCTAAATGAATCTCTAAGATTTGACCTAAATTCATACGTGAAGGAACTCCTAATGGGTTTAGCATAATGTCAACAGTTCTTCCATCTGGTAAATATGGCATATCTTCTTCTGGTAATACAAGTGAAACAACACCTTTGTTACCATATCTTCCTGCCATTTTATCTCCAACTTGCATTTTTCTCTTTTGTATTAAATATACTCTTATTACTTTTAATACTCCTGCTGGTAATTCATCTGAATTTTCTTTTGTAAATATTTGAATGTCGTGTACTATTCCAGCACTTCCATGAGGAACTCTTAGTGACGTATCTCTAACTTCTCTAGTTTTTTCACCAAATATAGCATGTAATAGTTTCTCTTCACTTGATAATTCTTGCATACCTTTTGGTGTAATTTTTCCTACTAAAATATCATTTTCTTTTACTTCTGTTCCAATACGTACAATTCCGTTTTCATCAAGATTTTTTCTTGCTTCTTCACTTACATTTGGAATGTCTCTAGTAAATTCTTCTGGTCCTAATTTTGTATCACGAATTTCTACTTCTTTCATTTCAATGTGTATTGAAGTTAATACATCATCTTTTACTATTCTTTCGTTTAATATTATAGCGTCTTCATAGTTATAACCATTGAATGTCATAAATGCTACTAATAAGTTTTTACCTAATGCAATTTCACCCATATCAGTTGATGGTCCATCTGCGATTACCATTCCTGCTTTTATTTCTTCACCCTTTTTAACTATAGGTCTTTGGTTATAACATGTCTCAGCATTACTTCTTTCGTAATTTATTAATTCATACTCCGTTTTACCTTTTGAATTTTTTATTATAATTCTATTAGAATCTACATAGTCTACTATACCGTCTTCTTTTGCAACTACAACTGCACCTGAGTCTTTAGCAACTTGTGCTTCAACACCGGTTCCAATTATTGGTGCCTCTGGTCTTAATAGCGGCACTGCTTGACGTTGCATGTTTGCACCCATAAGAGCGCGGTTTGCATCATTGTGTTCCAAAAACGGTATCATACTTGTTGTTACCGATACAATTTGTGATGGGCTTACATCTGTAAAATCAACTTGTTCTTTTTTTACAATTAAGTTATCACCCCTGAACCTAACAGGTACATTTTCTTCTGATATCTCATTTTTACTATTAACTTCAATTGTAGCTGGTGCAATATAGTAATCTTCTTCTTCATCAGCTGTCATATATATAATGTCTTTTTGTAACTTTCCGTCTTTTACTTTTCTATATGGTGTCATTATAAAGCCATATTCATTTACTTTTGCATAGCCTGCTAAAGATGTGATAAGTCCAATGTTTTGTCCTTCTGGTGTTTCTATTGGACAAATTCTACCATAATGGCTTGGATTTACGTCGCGCACTTCCATTCCAGCGCGATCTCTTGATAAACCTCCTGGTCCTAAAGCGCTTAATCTTCTTTTATCATTTAATTCTGCTATAGGATTTATTTGATCCATAAATTTTGATAATTGGCTACTACCAAAAAATTCTTTCAATGCTGCTGTAACTGGTCTTATGTTTATTAAACTTTTTGGTGTTACCGAATCAATTTCTTGTGTAGTCATTCTTTCACGAATAACTCTTTCCATTCTAACAATACCTATTCTAAATTGGTTTTGTATTAATTCTCCACTTTGTCTTACACGTCTATTTCCTAAGTGGTCTATCTCATCAATATTACCTACTCCGTAATGTAAATTCATGTAATATGAAATTGATGCATATATATCGCTTATAGTAAGTCTCTTAACATCTATACTTTGGTCATTTCCTATTACTTTTATGATTTTCTTAGAATCATCATTTGCATAAACTAAAACTTCTTGAATTTTATTATAACTATCAAGTTCTTCGTTTATTTTTACTTCTTTTAAACCATATCCATTTGCAAATATTGGTTTAATGGTTTCTAATATCTCTTTTGTAATTATTGTTCCTTTGCTTACAATTACATTACCTTTTTCATCTTTTATATCCTGTGCAATTTTGTTGTTTAATAATCTATCTGTTACATTTAATTTTCTATTAAACTTGTAACGTCCAACTTTTGCTAAGTCATATCTAAAGTTATCAAAAAATCTTACTATTAATTGGTTTTTAGCTGAATCAAGTGTCGCAGGTTCTCCTGGTCTTAGTTTTTCATATATTTCTATTAATGCCTCGTCTGTATTTTTAGTACTATCTTTTGCAATAGTATTTTCTAGATATTCATCTTTCCCAAATACTTTATATATATCTTCTTCACTACTTAATCCTAGTGCTCTTAAGAATGTAGTAATTGTAACTTTTCTAGTTCTATCTATTCTTACATATAAAACCCCTCGAGCATCTAATTCATACTCAAGCCATGTACCTTTGCTAGGAATAACTTCACTTGTTATTATATGTCTTCCGTTTTTATCTATTTCATTTTTGAAATAGATACTAGGTGAACGTACTAGTTGACTGTTAATAACTCTTTCAACTCCATTAATGATAAAACTACCATTTTCAGTCATTAATGGCATATCTCCTAAATAAACTTCTTGTTCTTTAACTTCTCCTGTCTCATTTATAAAAAGTCTTGCTTGCACTTTTAGTGGTGCAGCATAAGTTACTCTTCTTTCCTTACTTTCTTTAACAGTATATCTCGGTTTATCAAATGAATACTCTCCAAGTTCAAGTGATAAACTTCCTGAGAAACTTTCAACTGGGAAAATATCTTCAAATACCTCTTTTATTCCTTCCTCTAGAAATCTTTTATATGAGTCTTTTTGTATCTCTAATAAGTTAGATAATTCTAGTCTATTTTTTAGCTTTGAGAAATTTCTTCTTTCTCTATGGTCTCCAAATTTTTCTACTTTGTAAGCCACATTTTCACCCCAATTCTATAGTTTTAAAAGAACATGTAATTTTATAAAAAATTATGTGTTGCCAATTTATAATGTTAGCAAACATTTTTCAATTTGTCAACGCAAAATCCACTTTATAAATATGATATCCTCTTTGTCGTTTTATTAAATCTATTTTATATTTTTTTTGTAATTCTTTCTCTATTGTTTTGGCACCTTGATCTTTTCGCACTACAAACCAAAGCTCTCCATTTTGTGTTAAATGCTTCTCGGCTTCATTTAGTATTGCCATATATACTTTTTTTCCAGCTCTTATCGGCGGATTAGTTATTATCACATCATATTTGTCTACAACATTTTCATAAATACTACTAACAAATATTTCGTTATTTGTTTTGTTGATTTTGTTGTTCATTTCTGTTAAATGTATTGCCCTTTTATTTACATCTATTTGATCCACTTCTTGCCTATTTATTTTGTTAATAACTATTCCAATTACTCCGTATCCACATCCTACATCCAAAACTTTCCCAATTTTTCTGCCATTTTCTAAATATGATTGTACTAATAAATCCGTTCCGCAATCTACACTGGATTTCGAAAACACACCATTGTCAGTATAAAAGACAAAAGAAGTATTATGTACTTTATATTCAATACTTCTTAAATTGCTTTTTAAATTGTTGTTATTAGTAAAGTAGTGTTCCATTTAATCACCTTTTAAAAAACGCAAAAAAGCCTATACTTTATAGGCCGTTCCTATTTAAGCTAATTCTACTGTTGCGCCAGCTTCTTCTAATTTAGCCTTAATGTCATTTGCTTCATCAGCAGGTACGTTTTCTTTTACATTACCTCCAGCATCAGCAATGTCTTTTGCTTCTTTAAGTCCAAGACCAGTAATTTCTCTAATTACTTTTATAACTTGTAATTTAGCTGCTCCAGCATCTTTTAATACTACTGTTTTATTTCCTCCATCTTCTTCTACTGTTGCTTGAACTGGTGCCGCTGCTACTGCAACTGCACTTGGGTCAACTCCCAATTCTTCTTTCATTAAATCTACTAGTTCTTTAACTTCTAAAACTGTCATTTCTTTTACTGCATCTAATATTTCTCTACTTGATAATTTTGCCATTATTTTTCTCCTCCTTCTAATTTTTCAGCATATAAATTCAATGCTATACTTAAATTTTTAACGTGTTCTATAAGACCACCAGCAAACATTGTAAGTAATCCTTCATAACTTGGTATGCTTGCATATTCTTTTATAACATCCATTCCAACTACATTTCCATCTATATAGCCAGCTTTGATTTTTAAGTTATCATTTTCTTTAGCAAATTCGCTTACCGCTTTTATTGGTTCAATGATATCTTTTGAGAATACATAAACATTTGGACCAGTCATAAAATCATTAAGTTCAATGTTTTTTTCCTTTAAAGCTAAATCCATTAATGTGTTTTTATAAACTTTAATGTTGCTTCCATTTGCCTTTAGATCATCTCTTAACTTCGTGAAATCAGCTACTGATAAGCCTTGGTTTTCTAAAAGCAAGAATGTGTTAGAATTATTAAGTTTATCTAATATTTCATTAACTACTTCTTTTTTAGCATTCAAACTTTTCTCGCTTGCCATTTTTCCTCCTTATATATTTATAAAGCTCACCCTAATGCGAGTGAGCTTTCTATAAAAGATAAGTTCCTCGGTAGGGTTTACTTTTTAACCTACTGTCTTCGGTTCTTCCCAAATATTGTAATATATTTTTAATTAGTTGTCAAAAGAATTTTTATCAATTTTTATTCCTGGCCCCATAGTACTTGATATACTTATGTTTTTAATAAATATTCCTTTAACACCACTTGGTTTTATTTTAATTAAATTGCGAATAAATGCAATCAAGTTTTCTTCAAGTGCTTGTTCTGTAAAAGACACTTTACCGATGATTGAATGTACATTGCCATATGCATCTGCTTTAAATTCAATCATTCCTTTTTTAACGTTTTCTATAGCTTCTTTTACATTTGTTGTAACAGTTCCTGTTTTAGGATTTGGCATTAAACCTTTTGGTCCTAATACTTTACCTAATTTACCTAAACTAGCCATCATATCTGGGGTTGCTATGATAATATCAAAATCAAACCAATTTTCTTTTTCAATTTTCTCTAGCATATCAACATCTCCAACATAATCCGCTCCAGCATTTTTCGCTTCTTCTTGAGCCGTTTTTGTTACAACTAGTATCTTTTTAGTTTTACCAGTTCCATTTGGTAATACAAATGAATTTCTAACCTGTTGGTCACCTTTTGTTGTATCTATATTTAGGTTAACTGCTACTTCTACAGTTTCATCAAATTTTCTTTTTGATAATGATTTAAGTAATTTTATCGCTTCAGTTACAGTATATTCTTTGCTTTTATCTATACTTTCTTTAGCTTCCACATAAATACGTCCATGTTTTTTCATACTTTCCCTCCTTTATGTGGTATATTTTGGATTTCTTATTCCTCGCTTACTTCATTTTCGTCTTTTTGTTCTGTTGATTCTACTTCTGGCATCTCAGCATCGGCCATTGCTTTTGCTTGTGCTTCCATTTCCTCAAGTTCAGCATCTAATTTTGCCATTTCAGCTTCAGCTTCTTTTGCTTCCTCTGCTTGTTCAGCTAATTCTATGTCATTTAAACCTTTTACAGCAATTCCCATATTTCTCGCCGTTCCAGCAACTATATTCATAGCAGCTTCAATATCTTTTGTATTTAAATCAGGCAACTTGATTTCTGCTACCTTTCTTAAATCCTCTTTTGATATTGTCGCCACAATATCATTAGCGCCCTTTACACTACCCTTTTGAATTCCAGCCACTTCAAGTAATAAACTTGCAGTTGGTGGAGTTTTTAAAACAAAATCAAATGTTCTGTCTTCGTATACACTGATTTCTACTGGTACTATGCTTCCCATTTTATCTTTTGTAGCATCATTGTATCTAGTACAAAATTCATTTAAGTTTATTCCAACAGGCCCTAGCATAGTTCCAACTGGTGGAGCCGGTGTTGCTTTTCCTGCAGGTAATTGTAGTTTAATTATTTTTTCAACTTTTTTTGCCACGAAAAACACCTCCTATTTTTCAGTTTATTTTTTCGCGAGTGGTTTTAATGATAATCCAAAAAATCTCCCACTTTTTTAGTTAATATATTAAAATATATAACTCGTTTCTAATATTAACACATTTTTTTTAATTTTACAATTAATTTTTGCTTATTTGTAGTAATTCCACTTCAACTGGTGTTTCTTGTCCAAATAAATCTATTAATACTGTAAGTTTGTTATTTTCTAAATCTATGTTTTCTATCTTTCCATACATTCCCTTAAATGGACCATCTATTATTGTAACATTATCACCTTCTTTTAAATCCGCTTCAATATCTACTCTGCTCATACCTTCGTTAATTAGTATTTTGTCTATTTCTTGTGGTGATAATGGAATTGGCTTTGCACCTTTACCACTTGATCCAATAAATCCTGTTACACCCGGTGTGTTTCTCACCGCATACCATGCTTCATCACTCATTATCATCTCAACCAATACATACCCAGGAAACATCTTTTTTATTTTTTCTTTTTTTACGCCATCTTTAATTTCTACTTCTTTTTGCTCAGGAACAATTACTCTAAAAATATTATTTTCCATTCCCATTGACTGCGCTCTCATAAGTAGATTGTCTCTAACTTTACTTTCGTGTCCAGAATACGTATTTACTACATACCATAATTTTTGTTCATCCATTAGTTAATCAATCCTTTCAAAAACGCAAATATTATATCAAGTCCATAAAAAAATACTGCGAAAAATATCATCATAACTACCACTACTGATGAATAGGCTATTGTTTCTTTCATCGTTAACCACTTTGTTTTTTTGGCTTCTTTTTTTACACCTATAAAAAATGCTTTAACTTTTTTCATTTTACCTCCCATAAAAAAAACACCTGCGTGCAAATAAATAATATCATATTTTATTTATAAGTTCAAGCGTTTATTCTTGGTTTTTAATACTTTTATATTTATTTCTAATTCTGTTTATTGCATTTTCAATACTTCTTTTATCTTTTTGTAATAGTTTAGACATCTCATCATTGCTATATGCATTTGCTTTTAGTTTTAAAACTTGACTTTCAAATTCAGTCAAATGCTGATTTATTTCTCTGAATATTCTTTGTTGTTCTTCTTCTTTTAACAACTTGTCACTCAAATCATCCTTACTATCACATATGATATCATAAAATGAGTTTGTCTCTGAACTCATAAAATTGTCTAATGAAACAGATTGATTTAATGCAATGTTTTTTTTACTTGATGAATTTCGAATAGCAGTTTGTATTTTTGTTTTCACACAAATATTTGCATATGTATAAAATGACGCCTCTTTGCTTTGGTCAAAAGTTTTAATGGCTCCTGCAAGTCCCATCAATCCCTCTTGATATAAATCACATTCTTCTAAACCATTTTGTAATGCAATATTCTTATATTCTTCTATATATTTGTTTATTAAGTTACTATACTTACTTATCAAAATTTCTTCTGCTTTTTCATTCTTTTCATTTACTAAAAATAACATTTCATAATCATTTATTTTTTTGAAATCATATTCCACCTTTACCCTCCCATTATTTTGTTTTTGCTATTTCATATATAATAATTCCGGCAGCAACTGAGGCATTTAAACTATTTATTTTCCCTTTTAATGGTATTGACGCAATTTGATCGCATGATTTTCTCAACAATGGTTGTAAACCTTTGCCCTCACTTCCAATTATTACTGCCGTTTTTCCACCATAATTTATACTAGTGTATTTTTCTCCATTTGCATCTGTTCCAATTATCCAAAATCCATTTTTCTTTAATTTTTCAATTGTATTATGTAAATTTGCCACTTTGCATATTTTTTGATGTACAACTGCCCCACTCGAAGATTTAAAAACTGCCGCAGTTACTTCCACACTTCTTTTATTAGGTATTATAATATAATCAACACCCGCACATTCACAAGTTCTTACAATCGCCCCAAAGTTTCTAGGATCCTCAATATGGTCTAAAATCACCACGAACTCGGCATTGTCGTCCTCTTTTAAATCCTCGAAATATTTATAATGATAATCTTCAATATCTATAACTATTCCTTGATTAGTTTCATTTATTAATTTGTTTAAATCCTCGGTTGTCTTATATATTACCTTGTTATTATTTCTCTTTATTAATTCAAGTATTTCCTCATTATTAAAATCTTCTTTAAGATAAATTTTTTTTATATTTTGATTTTTGAGTAAGACTTCCCTTGCGACATTTTTCCCATAAACTAGCATAAAATTCCTCCATCCTGCTGTATAATATAATATTAACTAAGATTTGTCTAGTTTTTTTATATATTTTTTAGCACTTAACGCTGCTATACTCCCATCGCTTGCTGCTGTTATTATTTGATAAATATCTTTTTTGATAATGTCACCAGCAGCAAATATTCCAGGTACTTTGGTTTCCATTTTCTCATTAACTATTACATACCCAGCTTCATCTGTAATATTGAGATTTTGAAAGTAATTAGTACTAGGGACATATCCAATATACAAAAACAACCCATCAATATTTATTATGTCTTTGTCATTAATCTGAACTGCTTTTAACTTACCTTCTTCTTCTATTAAATCAGTAACTGTTGAATTTAACAAAATTTCAACATTGTTTTTGCTTTTTGCTTTTTCTACAAAAATATCATCTGCTTTAATTTCGTTGCCCCTTATAAACATATATACTTTTTTTGCAAAGTCAGCCAAATACAGTCCCTCATCAAACGCAGAATTTCCGCCTCCTATAATTCCAATTATTTTGTCTTTAAAAAATGGCGCATCGCACACTGCGCAATAACTAACTCCTCTGCCTTCTAATCGAGTTATTTTTTCGCTATTACCTTTCTTTGGAACTCTTCCAGAAGCTAAAATAAGCGCTTTAGCCTTATATTCTCCCTTATTTGTTATAACTATTTTATAATCATCGTTGTCCAGTATTTTGTTTACCGATTCTCTTTTGTATTCTATTCCAAATTTTTCTATGTGGTCTATCATTTTTTCAACTAAATCTTTTCCCGTTAAAAGTCCTGTCCCCAAATAATTTTCTACTTTATTTGTTATATTTATTAATCCACCTGGAATATTTTTTTCTAATATCAATATATTGAGGCCACTTCTTTTAGCATACAATGCCGCATTCATTCCTGCTGGACCCATTCCAATTACTATTACATCGTACATATAAATCTTCCTTTCTTTAAAAATTCACGACTTCTATTTTTTCTTTACTGTTATATAATCCTTCAAGCTTTGGTTTTCTAGTTTGAAATATTATTATGAAAAATCCAATTATAAATAGTACTACACTTACTAATTGTGCTATTTTATAATCTCCCAACATTAAACTATCCGTTCTTAAACTTTCTATAAAAAATCTGCCAACACTATACCACATTAAATATAATCCACATTGTTGTCCGATTTTTATATATTTTATTTTTCTAAATATTAATATGACAATAGCGCCAAGTATGCACCATAACGATTCATAGTAAAATGTTGGTGTATAGTATACTCCGTCTATCAACATTCCGTTTATTATAAACTCTGGAATAAACATGTTCTTCAAGTGTCCCAATGTTGTTGCCGGACCATATGCTTCACCATTAAAGAAATTACCCCATCGGCCTAATGCCTGCGCTAATAAGAGATATGGCGCGATTATGTCTAACATCAATAATGGATTAACTTTATATTTCCTACAATATATTATAATTGCCAATGCACCGAATATTATACCTCCATGTATTGCCAATCCTCCATTCCATACTTTATATATTTCAGATAAATGGGAACTATAATAATCCCATTTAAATGCCACAAAATACAGCCTTGCCCCTATAAAACCAAAAACACAAGTCCAAAACACTAGATTTATTACAAAATCTTTTCTTATCCCAAATTTTTTTGATTCTCGTATCATAAATAAAGTAACTAATAATACTGCTAGCATTATAAATAAACTATAATATTTGATTCCAAAATCTCCTATTTTAAATATATATGGATTCATTCAAACACCCTACCTTTCTACTATTGGCTTAATTATAAATATCTCGAAAATAATTTTCATAATACTTATAAATAATGAAACAAAAAATGGCGTAAACCATCCATCCACAATAAAATGTGAACCTAAAAATAAACTAGCTAATTTCAACACCACTATATTAACTACTGGATAAAATATCCCAAGCGTTAATATTGTTAGTGGAAGTGTTATATATATTAAAAATGGTTTTATCGTTAAGTTAAGCACACCAATAATTGTACTTGCTATTAATGCGTACCAAACATTTTCAATATATATATTATTAAATATGGTTGAAGCCATCATAAGAATTAATGCATAACAAAATATGTCCAAAATTATTTCTAAAGTTAAGCCTTTGTTTTTGTTAACATAACATTGTTCATTATTCACATATACTTGTTTTTTCATGTTTGATAAACATCCCTTTCTCCTCACTTTAAGTCTATTACTTTTTTCTAGTTTATATTTTACAAACCAATTATATAACATTTTTTTGATTTATGAAACATTTTATTTTATATCATGAGTATAACACATATAATAAGGCGTGACAAATTACAATAATTATCTAACTACTAACCAATAATAACAAAAAATTAGGAATCTCTTCAACAAATTCTTAATTTGTAACTAACATGTCCTTAAATAAATTGAAATCGTATAAAATTTATAAAAATATTTAAATTACAGCTCAACGTTATTGACGTTTATAAATAAAAAAACTTTATGATAATAATAATTGAGTTCATATCATATAAAAAATATATACTAAATATTTTTCTTCTCTAAAATAAAATATCTACAATCATAAGCGCAATTTTCTTTTAAATACTTCTCTAATTTCGCATAATCATTAACTTGATTAAAATTGTTACTACCTTTCAGATTAAAACCTTTTAGCCTTAGTTTCCCATAAGAAATATCTCCAACAATGTAGTCATAATCATAAAAATAATCAGTATATTTATTAAAAAACTCCTCTTGATTAAATGCATCTTTATAGTTTTTCACAAGTTTATATCTTTTTCCATCAATTTCTATCATCATATTTATCACAAATCAATAATACCATAATATGAATGTCACATCAATCAATATTAAGAACTTACTATAGGACTAGTTGATGAAAACATACCACCATAAACCGAAGGAATTTTTCCTTGCACTATTTTAATTAATACAGGTATTTCACTTTTTACACTTACTTTTTTAGAAACAAAAGGCAAAATTACTTGCTCATTAACTTGAACTTCAATATACACTTTAATTACAGCATTATTTATACCATATTCACTTATATCAGTTTTAATATTACTATAAACACTACCCACTAGTTTATTTTTTACCGGTATTTTAGGACCGATATCAGAAATAACAGAAGAACCAGACACGACACCAAATGGAATATAATAGACAATTCCAGAAACATCATCTTTTTCATAAACATTACTAATAGGAATTCCTATCTCATTAAGTTTTCCCATATCTAAAAGTATTAAATCATTTGCAATACTATTTGTTATTTCATACAAAAAACTATTAACTTTAGCTGTATCAAAGTCAACGCTAATAATCTCATCATTGCTATTCATAGTAGTATATAATAGTTCATCAACCTTAGACTTATCAGTATACTTTAAAATGGATTTATTTATAATTGCCATAGCAATACGTTCTGTTTCAATTTCAGCATAATTTACTAAAATGGGTGTTACTTTAGTATTTATTAAACTAAATAAAACAAACACTAAAATACAAATTAAAATACAAATTATAGCTATCTTATCTTTTAATTTAATACCAAAGTAAACATTTCTATTTTTTAACTTCATTTTACTTTTCATATTAAATTATAATAAAAAAATAAAGAACTATACTAAAATAGTCCTAAATTAAAAACATAATTAGCAATAACAACCATTGTCCCCAATATAGATATAATTAGAATAATCAAACTAATTACGACCAGTACACTATTCTTTTTAACAGTTTTTTCTAACTCATCAAAACCTTCAAAATCTTCTTTACTGAATGTCATAGAATTCGTATAAAAAGATTTATCAATGTTATTTGCAGTTTCTTTTTCTTTTAAACTAGTAAGTTCCTGCGTTCTTACAATCTCTTTTTCTTTTTCCTTTTCTTCTATTTCCTTAATTATTTCTCTTTTCAAATCCTCTTTCATTCTTTCAGATTTCATCGCAGGCACAACATCAGTTTCATCCCCATCGGTTTTGAGTTCATCCAAAAGACTCAATTCGTCTTTGTGAATAGTAACAGTATTAATTAAGTCTATTAAAGTCCTTTCATCAGTATTAAAATCATCCAATTCTTCTTCAGAACTTTCATCTTTTTCGTTTATTTTAAGTTGATTTAAAATATCATACTGAGTATTATGCAACTTTTTATATCTATCACGCTCATAATTAACTTCCCTAGCAGCTCTAGCTTTTTCTAACACTGAATTTATATCATAATCCTTAGGTTCAATTTTTTTCTCCATTATCTCATCTGCTCGTATATCAGTGAACAAATTATCTCTTTTAGTGACCGTTTTTTGATTCATAGAAGCCACATATTTTTTTATTTTTTCCATATCAATACTATTTCCGCCAGTATCAATAACCTTAAAATTACTATTTGTTTTAACACGTGAAAACTCACCACTACTTATAGTGTCATATAAATTTTTATTTTTATTTGTTCTAGTTTCTGAAGTTTCGTTATTAACTTCATTATATCTTTCCATTCTAGAATTCATACTATTCACCAATATTATAATAACATATTTACATTAAATTTTAAACTACAATTTGATTTTATATGATAAATTATATATAATAACACATAGGAGGAAATGAAATGGAAAAAATCGTTATTAATAAGGAAGCTTGTGTAGGATGTGGAATGTGTGTTCACCAAAATCCGGATTATCTAGTGTTTGATGAAAATGGACATGCAGAAGCCATTGATAAAGAAATAAAACCAGAGGATAAAAAAAGCATATTAGAAAGTATTGAAATATGCCCTACTGAAGCAATATGTATAGTTGAAGAAAAGTAAAGCAAATGCTTTATTTTTTATTTTAAACTATATAATTGTCTTACTTCTTTTAAAGATAATTTTCTATATTCACCACTTTTAAGACCAGATAAATCTAAAAAAGCGTATTTTTCCCTTTTTAATTTTAAAACGTTATATCCTAAAAAACTAAACATATCTTTAACTTGATGATTGCGCCCTTCACTAATAACCACTTTTACGTAACTAGTATCACTTTTCTTATCGTATTTCTTTAGTTTAAACAAAGCTGGTTTAGTTTTTTTACCATTTAGCAAAACACCTTTACTTAATAATAATGCGTCGTCCTTACTAAAAAAACCTTTTACTTTTGCAATATACTCTTTACTTACATTACTTTTAGGGTGCATTAACAAATTAGATAATTCACCATCGTTGGTAAGCAAAATAATACCTGTAGTATCATAATCCAACCTACCTATAGGATAAATTCTACTAGAAGTATGAACTAAATCAATAACTGTTTTTCTATTCTTTTCATCTTTTACAGAACTAATAACACTCCTAGGTTTATAAAGTAGATAGTACTCTTTAATATCTCTTTTCACTACTTTCCCGTTAACACTAACTAAATCATTATCACTTACTTTAGTCCCTAAAGTTTTAACAACAACACCATTAACAGTCACTTTACCAGAAAGAATCAATTCTTCACTTTTGCGCCTAGAAGCTACTCCACATTCACTCAAAAACTTTTGTAATCTTTCCATATAACATCACAAACACATTATAAATGACTATTTCCAAAAAAACAACCAATTCTTTATTTTCTCTAATTTACTTTCTTCACTAATAGCATATATTTCTTCACTATGTAATAGTTCATCTTTAACGTATACTTCCACATATCCTACGGAGTCATTATTATTTACTTTTTGTAGCTTTTTTAGTTTAATTTCTAATTTTATTTCATCTTTTTCTTCATCATTAAGCATAACTTCAAAATCATTTTTTATAAACAAATGATAATTTTTATAATAGTCTTCTTTTAAAGAAAAAGTATACTTATTCAAAATCATATATTTATCATATTCATTAAAAACCTGTTCATACAAACTTTCATGTGTATTAAATCTATCAGTATCTTTAATTGTCGCAATAACAACCTCTTCTTCCCCTTTTTTAGCACTAGAAACAAAAATATGTTTACTATTAGTAGTATATCCAATTTTTCCACTTGTCGCATATTTGTAACTACTTAATAGTTTATTCTTGTTATACCAAATATGTCTTTCTATATTAGAATCAGCGACATATTTTTTTTGACCGGTGATTTCCATAAAAACATCATTTTTAGTAGCATATCTCATTAAAAGAGCCATATCATAAGCCGTTGAATAATTTTTAGTCTCATCATCAAGTCCATGTGGATTTTCAAACACAGTATTTTTCATACCTAACATTACTGCCTTTCTATTCATTTCATCAATGAATTTGTCATAAGGCATTATATTACTAGCGATTACCATCGCGGCATCATTGCCACTTTGATACATTAATCCATATAATAAATCTTTTAAAGTTAAACATTCCCCTACATCCAAATATAACATAGATCCGTAAACAGTCAAGACTTCTTCTCCTGCTTCAATAAGCATATCTAAATGTGCATTTTCTAATGCGATTAATGCTGTCATAATTTTAGTTGTAGATGCAATTAAATTCTTTTCATCCATATTTTTACCCATTAAAACTCTTCCTGATGAAGCATCCATAACAACGTAAGCATGAGCATCCGCATAAACACTTGGAATTAATAAAAAAATACACAAAAATAAGACTATTAACTTTTTCATGGTAATATACTATGAAAAAATAGCCTTATTTATTACTTACATAAATATCATTATAATTAATCCAGATATTACACTTATTCCATACAATAAACCTAAAATCATAATGTTTTCTTTTATATTTTTATTAGATTTAAATAACACTAGTAAAGCCACACCACTATTAGCAAGAAGCCCAGACATCATAGCCCCGAACGAAATTGCATTGTTCAAAAAAAGTTCAGTAATTATAACACTTGATGCACAATTAGGAATTAAACCAATTAAACTAATAATAAAAGGTCCAAAATAACTGTCTTTAAATAATATTGAAGAAAGTATGTTACTCTCAAATACATCAATTACCAAAGTAAGTATAAAATTAACTAAAAAAATAAATATAAATATATGAAAAGTATGTTTAATAGAAGATAAAATAATACCTTCTTCACAATGACAATGTTCATCTTTACAAATACTATAATCTAATTTAGAATTATTACTCTTTCGTAAAAACAAATCTATTAAAAAACCAAAAATTAAACCGATAACAAACTTCAAAGTTAAAATCTTTAATATAATGGTAGCACTAACATTGTGACTAATAAGTATAGGCAACATTTCATCACTAGTAGCTAAATAAATACTTATAAGAGTCCCTAGTGATAAAATCCTAGTGACGTAGAGATTAGTAGCAAATACAGAAAAGCCACACTGAGGTACTAATCCCAAAAAAGCACCAATGATTGGACCAAACTTACCAGAATTACTAATAATACTTTTACTTTTTTCACTAAACTTGTGTTCAATAACTTCTATAATGACAAATGCTATAAACAAAAATGGCAATATTTTTAAACTATCAATTAATGAATGCACAAAATAATGAATTATATCTTCTAACATAATATCTCCCCTTTAAAGCATTTTGATTGTATCACTATTCAAGAAGAAAAGTCAATCTTCATCAACTGGATTAATAAGACTAAGAGAAAACTTATTTTTATCTAAATCCACATCGTCAACATAACACGTCACTATATCACCAACAGATAAAATATCACTAGGATGTTTAATATATTTTTTTGTTAACTTAGATATATGTGCAAGGCCATCGTTTTTTAATCCAACATCTATAAAGACACCAAAGTCCACAACATTTCTAACTGTCCCTTCAAGTTTCATTCCCCTTTTTAGATTTTCTATTTTCAATATATCACTTTTTAAAATCGGTTTTTCAATTTCATCTCTAGGATCCCATAACGGTTTTTTTAGTGAATCAATGATATCCATTAATAAATATTTATCAGTAGTTATATCTTTTAAACTTTCCAAATCTACTCCACTTAACTTTGCCGATATTTTTTCAGTACCTATTTCTAAAAGATTAATTCCAAGTTTATTTAAAAGTTTCATCGCGACACCATAACTTTCAGGATGAATAGAAGTCATATCCAAAATATTCTCACCATCTAATATTCTTAAAAAACCTATACTTTGTTCATAGGTCTTATCAGAAAGCCCTTTAATTTTTTTAATTTCTTCCCTACTTTTAAACTTTCCAACCTTATTTCTATAATCCAAAATAAGATCAATAACTTTTTTTGTTAAACCAGATACATAACTAAGCAAACTAAATGATGCAGTATTTACATTAACTCCAACATTGTTAACAACTTTACTAACGACAAAATTAAGACTTTCACCTAATTTTTTAGATGATACATCATGCTGATACTGACCAACACCTATACTCTTTGGATCAATTTTAACATATTCACTTAATGGATCTTGTAGTCTTCTTCCAATACTAATTGCACTTCTTTCTTCAACATGTAAATCTGGAAATTCACTAATGGCAAGTTTGCTAGCCGAATAAACACTCGCACCACTTTCACTTACAATAATATACTTTACACTACGGTTACATTCTTTTAAAATATCAACTATAAATGCTTC
Organism: uncultured Bacilli bacterium; assembly: GCA_944350335.1. GTDB lineage: Bacteria > Bacillota_I > Bacilli_A > RF39 > UBA660 > CALVVN01. Next base: position 17,168 of record CALVOQ010000001.1, on the reverse strand, counting down.
ACTTTCTCTTGAAGCGGTGCCGTTCCCGATTGCTATAATATCAACCAAATATCTATCAATTAATTCTAAAATAATTTTTTTGCTCTTTTCATACTCACATTTAGGTTCATGAGGGTAAATTACACCTATGTAAATTGGTTTACCTGTAACATCTATAACACTAATTTTACAACCAGTTCTAAACGCAGGATCAAGCGCAAGTACAACTTTTTCTTTCATGGGTGGCGTTAACAATAAGCTTTCCAAGTTTTTACTAAATAATTTAATCGCTTCATCTTCGCATCTTTCAAAAACCTCACTCTTAATTTCCCTAATAACACTAGGAAAAATTAATCTTTTAAAAGAATCAATAATTGAATCTTTGACAAATTCAGAGACGAATGATGACTCATCCTTAATAATTTTAGAAAACAAATAATTTAATACACAATCTTTTTGAACATCAACATTTAAAGAAATAACGTTTTCATTTACCGCCCGATTAATAGCTAAATATCTATGTGCTTTTATGTATTTAATTTTATCATTATAGTCATAGTACATTTCATAAACTCTATGAGCATCATCACCTATTTTCTTAGTTACAAAAACTCCATTATTAAAAATATAATTTCTTATCCATTTTCTATAATAAGCATTATCACTTACCCATTCAGAAATTATGTAACCCGCACCAGCTAAAGCTTCATCACTAGTTTTAACGTTGTCCTTAACAAACTGACTAGCTAATGAAGTTAAAGATCCTTTTTTAGGAAACGACATAATCATTTTTGCTAGAGGAGTTAATCCATTATTAATTGCTTCAGTTGCCTTAGTCTTTTTCTTTTCTTTGTATGGCCTATATAAATCTTCTACTAACACCAGTTTATCACATTTAAGGATTTCTTCTTTAAGTTTAGGAGTTAATAAACCTTTTTCTTCTATGAGTCTTATAACATCCTCTTTTCTCTTAAACAAATTAACTTCATATTCATATATTTCACTAACTTGCCTAATCTCTTCTTCATTTAAGTTACCAGTTACTTCCTTTCTATATCTCGCTATAAAAGGAATAGTACACCCCTCACTCAATAACTTTAAAACACTATTAATTTGACCTTCTTTAATACTTAATCTATTGCTTACTTTTTCTAATATTTGATTATTCATAACGTATCACCAAGTTAAATTATAAAATATAAATAAAAAAAAGCATAGAATTTAATTCATTCTATACTTTAAAAACGTAAAATTATTTATCATCATTTTCATAATTATATGTTCCATGCAATTTTTCTTTAGTTTCAGTATCTAAATCTTCTACTACCCACTTATTATCTTCTTTAATTAAGTCAATTGTGATAGTATACTCTACGTATTCATCAGTTTTATATAACTCATCTAATAAATACTCATTAACCTTTTCCACATCTCTACTACCTGATTCATCTAAAGTGAAATCCGTTTCATTATCGTCTATGTAACTCTCAGCGTTCTTCCTAGCTTTATATAAGTCATAAACTTTAATTTTAACATCTACAGAAGCCGTATCACCATCAATATTTTCACCTGTAACCTCATAAGTCATATCTTGATACTGTCTTTTCATAATATCAATATACTTATTTTTATGTTCAGTTGTTGTTAAACCACTTGCTTCACTAGATAATTCCAAATCACTTAAAACTCCTTCATCTAATTCTTTGTATCTCATCAAGAACTCTTCTGTTTTTTTAGTAGGCGTATTCATATTTAAATCACAACTACAACCAACTACTATTAGTAAAAATGCAAATATTAGAAACAATTTTTTCATTTTGTCCTCCTCAGTAAATAGCATTTACAATATTTGTTAATTTATACATTCTTAGCATAAATATTTAAGATTTCTAGTAACTTACCTAATTTATCAGTGTATTTAGAAGAAATATCACTTACCAAATCATCATAGCAATTTTTACCATTATATATTTTGCCATTTAACTCATAATACAAATAGTGTAGTAATTCCAAATTATCTTTATAAATATCAAGTTTATTAATAAATGTAGTAATAATTGTCTTTTCCTTTCTAGTAAACTTATTATCAACAAATTCATGAGATATAATTTTATACTTGTAATCGTTCATTTTTAGATTACTAGATAATTCTAAAACCTCTAATTCTTCACTAACTAACAATCTTGTTTTAGAAGTAGAGCGCCCTCCATTATCAAATAAAACTCCAAAACAGTCACAACCATTAGTAAACAGCACGGCATATTTAATTGTTTTTAATGCCCTACCCTTGTATTCCTGAGATTTATCTTTAATTAAAGATAATAACTCATTATCTACTTTAATTTTATTATTTAAAAACGCTTTATATATTTTTTCACTTAACTTAATTAAAGGTATCTTTCTAAAATGAGTTATATTATCAGAATCCTTCCAATCATAAAAATCATACAATTCTTCACCAAAATTAAAAGTCAAATCATAAACATAGATCATTTCAATTTTTCCTTTCTTTTTATCATAGAAATAATAATACAAAACAAACCGGGTATAACACAAACAATTTCTAACCTTCTAATTATAAAATTAACATATTCCCAAAAACTATACCCCATATTAAATAAATTCAAATAAATTATTAAAAAACAAAGTGAAACAGATGTTAAAATAATTCCAATTAAAAAAATCAATATTCTCATTAACATGTAAATCACCTATAATATTTTATTTATAAATAGAAAATATTATTATATAATTTAATGGGTGGTTAAATTGATAGAAATATTAAAATATATAATATTAGGTATATTACAAGGTTTCACAGAACCTCTACCGATATCATCAAGTGGCCATGTTTACATTTTAAGAAGTATACTAGATATTGGTGAATTAACAGATTTGAGTTTTGAAATAATTGTTAACTTTGGCAGTTTACTCGCAATTTTAATTATCTATTTTAAAGATATTAAAAGATTAATAATAAACTTTTTTAGCTATTTCAAAAATAAAAATGAAACAACAAGAAACGATTATAAATATTGTTGGTTAATAATTTTAGGTGTAATTCCAATAGGTATTGTAGGTTTTTTATTCAAGAGTCAGATTGAAAACTCATTAAATAGTACAAAAATAATTGGGGTTTCATTTCTAATTACTGCACTATTCCTATACTTAGTAAGAAATATAAAGGGAAAGAAAGAAGATAAAGATTTAACATGGAAAGATGCATTAATAATTGGATTAGTTCAAATAATTGCTGTAATACCTGGTATCAGCAGAAGTGGTTCTACTTTAATCGCAGCACTATTTTGTAATATAAAAAGAAGTAATGCATTAAAATATTCATTTATGTTATACATACCAATAAGTATCGGCACAACACTACTAGGTATAAAAGATTTAGTAACAATGCCAAATCTTGATGAAATGTTACTGCCTTATGGACTAGGATTTATAGCATCATTTATTGTTTCATATTTCACATTAAAATGGTTCATGGACGTTGTTAAAAAAGGAAAGTTTATTTATTTTAGTATATATTGTCTAATACTTGGGCTATCGATACTAATATTTTTATAGAAAAAAATCTATGATTTACATAGATTTTTTAATTATTTTTCACTCAAATCAGTAAATTCAAAATCATCTAAAACTTCAATTTCGTTTTGATTATCTGAACTTTCTTCATTCGTTATTTCTTCCGAATCATCAAGTTTATTTTCCGTTATTTCTTCTAGCTCTCCCAATTTAGATTCAACAATTTCGTCCCTATCAGATGAACTAGAACGTTTCCATAAATTATAGATTTCTTCTTTAATAACTTTAGAGTCTACATATAGATACTGTTGTTGATTTTTAAGCGATCTTAATCTCTCATTATATTCTATTAATAATACACTATCTGCAAGTTTATGAATTTTATTTTCACAAATATCATTGTTAGAAATCTCACTATTAAGTATTTCCAAAATCTTTTCCTCTTTACCAATTTCATTTTGTAAAGTTGAGTAATTAATATCAAGATTTTTAAGTTCTTCTTTATAAGCATAAATATCATCAATGTATTCATTTTCAAGATATTTATAGTTCTCAATATCAACCTTAATCTCACCAATCAATGTATCAATATCTTTAAGTTCTTCCTCACTAACATCTAAAGTATTAGCATTATACAATCTCGATTCTAAAAGTGATAATTGATTCTCATTTAGCATTCTTGCTTGTTTAACATCTTCACTTAGATTTTTACTAACACTAATTAAATTTAATACTTCAGCTTTTCTAGAATTTATACCTTCTAAGTTATCCTTATATTTGTTAATTTTCTCTTTATGATAATTTTGTTTAACTACAATTCTATTTTTTTCTTCTTCGTTATTGTAATTATAACTACTAATTTTCCCTTTTAGATTAACACTTAATTTTTCATAATTATCAATTATTTCAAATATATTAGAACCATTAATTTCTTCTTGTGTACATTTTAGTTCACAATTTGCCATTTTTACTAAAGTATCAATTTCTTCTTTAACATCATCTACATCTTTTTCACTCTTAAAAGCATCAAGAATTTTTCCTCCAAGCACTTCAGCACTATTCTTCCACATTTCAATAGAAGAATCTACAATTTCAATTTCTTTCTTGCAATTCTCTAACATCAATCTATCTTTATTAAAAGATAAATCGTCCATGTAAGTGCTTTCTTCTATTTTTCTTTCAATTTCACGCAATCTAATAGAATTTGCATTGATTTCATCATCAACTCTAACAATCTCTTCTTCTAAATACTTTTTCCTATTAATTTCTTTTTCTTTAACATTTATTTTTCCCAAAGTGCTATTATATTCAGATTCAATCTCTTCAGAAGGTTTCATTTCATTTTTTATCATAAGTTTTTTCGCTAATTTATTTAATTTGTTTAATTCATTTTCCAATGAATTAAAATAAGTATATCCACTTTCTAAAACACGATTGAAACCTTCAAGTTCAGTAGAATATTCATCTCTCTCTTGATTCAACAGTTTAATCATTTTTTCTAAATAACTTTTTTCATTTGAATCTTTATCTTTGTCAATCTGTAAAAGATAGTCGCCCTTTTCTAATTTGTCATCCAATTTAGATTTCTCTTTAACTAACTTTTTCTTTTTATCTTCTAGTCTAGCAACTTCATTTCCAACGACTTGAACACCTAAATCCGTTCCAGACTTTTTTACTAATATATTAATTAAATCTTCCAATGCTTTATAATTCATTTTTCCAACTCCTTTTTACCAATCCAATTCTATTTTATTAGTGGTTTTTATCTCTTTAGGTACCTGAGCAACTATGTCTTCTTTTTTTATTTCCTTTTTCACCTCTATAGTTTCTTCTTTAATAATTTTTTCTTGTTCTATTTCAGGTTTATAATCACCATCTACAACTTTAGGTTTCAAGTCAATTGTTTCATTTTCACTTTCTACACCATTATTTCCTTTAGACCACTCTTTAACTAATTCTTCCTTAACCTTATCAACATTTACATATATAACATCTTTTTTATTTTTAAGTTCGTTTAACTCGATTCTAATTAATTCCATTTTATTTAAATCTCTAATTTTACTAGCATAATCCAAATAATCATTTTCATTAATTCTATCATTAACATGTTTTAATTTATTATTGCTTCTCTCAATTTCTTTAAATAACATCGCTTTTTTTTCATTACATCTATTTTGATCTTCCTGAACAGAATTTAAGAGATTCTCGGTTTTTTTAAGTGTTTTTAAAACTCTTTCTAATTTAGATTTTATACTTAATTCAATGTTTTCAATTTTTTCCCAAACTTCTAATGTAATACCTTTATCTAAAGAAGACTTTTTTAGCATCTCTAACGCCTCTATATCTTTTTTTACATTAGCAACATAACCTAATAATTTTTCTTTTAAAGTTTCTTCTTTATACTTTATATCTTTAAGTCTTTTCAATTCATCTTCACACAAAGATATTTCGTTTTGATAATTATCTATTTTATTTACTAAATAGTCTTTCATTTTAATATCTAAATCTTTTTCTTCTAAATTAAGATAATTATTATTTTCTATTTTAGTATTTAACTCGGCATATTGAACTTCTAAATCCTTTAACTTAGAATAAATACTACTCACTATAGACTGACCATTTTTTTCATCGTCTTCTTTTTTAGCCAAATTAAACAAAAACTCAACTTTACCTCTGACATCGACATATGACTTTTTATCTTTAAAACAATTAAGTAACGATTTGCCAATAACCTCGGCATTATTTTCCAAACTGGCTTGTCTTATTTTTAAGTTTGCAATTAACTCTTTTTTTGTGTTCTTTTCTAATTCCCCATCATTTTCTAATTTAGTAATTGTTTCCTTGGTCTTCTTTAATTCGTTTTCAGAATAATTTTTATCGACATCGTACCCAGCCTTTTTTACTAAAATATCTATTAAACTTCTAATTGCTTCATAATTAGTATCCATATTGCCACTTCCCTTATTTTCCTATAATAATTTTAACATAAACTAAAATCAAAAACAATATTTTTTTATTTTACATAATTTGACATTTTTTATTTACATGTAAATAAAAAGGAATTACTTCTTATTAATTCCTTCTAATGCCCTTAAAACTTCAATAGGTAGAGCAAAAATAATAGTATTTGATTGATCGCTACTCAAATCATTAATAGTTGACAAAGTCCTTAAATGTAATGCCCCCGGAGACTTTGCCATCGTTTCAGCTGCCAATGCCAAATTTTTACTTGCTTCCACTTCGCCTGCGGCCTTGGTAATAACCGCTTGTTTTTCACGCTCTGCCTCTGCGATTTTAGCAATAACTCTCTTCATTTCTTCAGGCAAGCTTATATCTTTTAGTTCTACATTTGCAACTTTAATTCCCCATGGATCAGTAGCCGCATCAACAATTTCACATATTTTTTCACTTATTTTTTCCCTTTCTGTTAACAACTCATCTAGGCTTACTGTACCAACAATATTTCTCATCGTTGTTTGTGCTAGTTGACTGACAGCATAATTAAAGTTTTCAACTGCTAAAATTGATTTAGAAGCATCAAATATTTCATAATACAAAACAGCATTAATCTTAATAGAAACGTTATCCTTTGTTATTGCTTCTTGTTCAGGTACATCTACAGCTTTTGTTCTAATGTCCACTTTTTTAAATGATTGAAAAATAGGTATAACTAAATTCCACCCAGGATTCATTATTTTTGTGAATTTACCAAATGTAAACTTCACACCTCTTTCATATTCATTAATTTCCTTAATTGAACAAAATAATACACATAAAATTAAAACTACTATTACTATCAAAGTAATTCACCTCCTACTAAGAATAATATAACATAATTATTTTAATAATTCATTATCATTTTCATTTTTCAATTCAACATGACTTATAGAGTCAAATCTCTTAGTTATTTTTTCTGTAGTGATATGAATATCTTTTACATCCTTACTTACAGTGTCAATATTTCTAGATAATTTATCCCATCTAAGCCTATATTTTCCAAATTCTTCTCCCAATTTATTTAACTCTTCATGAATCACACTTGTATATTTATCTCTTTCCAATCCCATCAAAACCGCTTGAATTATAGTCAATAAACTCATGAGTGTTGTTGGACTACTAATCCATACATTCTTACTTTGCGCATAACTAATTAAATTAGTATGATAAGCATTAATCTCAGCAAAGATAGCTTCAGCAGGCAAAAACATAATTGCTTGATTACTAGTTTCACCACTAATGATATATTTTTCACTAATTGCATCAACATGCTTTTTTACATCATCTCTGAATACTTTTTCACGCTTTAATCTTTCTTCAGCAGTTATACCTTTTTCTAACATGTTTCTATAATTTTCTAAAGGAAACTTAGAATCTATACATATATTACCTAAAGGCTCTGGTCCGAAAACAATGGCATCACTGATATACTTATTACTCAACGTATACTGCAATCTATAAATTTTATCATTTTTTTCGCCAAATACACTAGATAACACATGTTTTAAATTGACTTCTCCAAAAATACCACGACTTTTTTTATCAGTTAAAATCCCCTGTAGACTCACTATATCATTACTTAAGTTGTCAATCTTTTTTTGTGCCTCATCTATTTTAGCCAATCTTTCTAATACATTATTAAAAGTTTTATTAGTTTTTTCAAAATTAACATCTATGCGTTCATTTACTTTGTCATTAATTTGGACAAGTTTATTTTCAATCTCTCCACGCAAAGTATCAAAATCATTATTTACAATTTTAGAAAAATCAAACTTAAAATCACTTATTTCCTTTATTATTTCGGTTTCAATTTTTAATAATTTTTCAAATATATCACTTTCATTTACTCTTTTAATTTTTAAAAATGTAATTATAATAAATAATAAAATTAAAAATAGCAATAAGATAACAATGTATTCCAAATTCATATATTTCACCTATATACATTGTAACACCAAACAAATATTTTTGTCTATTCTAAATTAACTTTTTTATTAACAAATTGAGAAATAATATACATAACTAATACAACAAAAAATATTCTTACCAATATAATTGGATTTTTTAAACTTTCAACTAAACTTGTACCTATATATCCCCAAAAATACACTAAAGATATTTTGCCCAAAAAAATACCAACAAAATATTTTTTAAAACTAATATTACTTAGTCCAGCCGCTATATTTACTGCAAAAGCAGGAGTAAAAGGAATAGCAGTTAAAACAACCAACTGGCCTAATGTTATATTACTAATTGCTTTCATAAACTTTTTTAATTTACCCTTTGAATCTGTAAACCTTTTAAATCTCTTATAAAAACCTTTTCTAAAAATAAAGAATGATATGACACAACCAATTAAAGTAAAGATCCAAGATATTATAAATCCAATAAAATGCCCAAAACTCATAAAATTTAAAGTTATAAAAACAGCAAGAGGTAATATAGGTATTATTGATTCAACAACTATAAAAAAACACCCAAGTATTGGCCCCCAAACACCTAATAAGCTTAGTACATTTAATATCAATTGTTCAATTTTAGAGAATAAATCCATTATATCACTAACTTTCTAACATAATAGTATTATACCCCAAATAATTCAAAACTACTACTAATCTCTTGCTTAATTTACCACTTTTACAGTAAATATAATAAATATTATTTTTATTTAAATATAATCTATAATTATTGATTAATTCATCATAAGGAATATTAATTGAATTAGGTAAATGCCATTTACTATATTCATATTTATCTTGAATATCAATAATTATAATATTTCTTTTATTTTTTATATAGCAATATTTTTCTTTTATCATTTTTTACACCCAATATATTTTATGTAAAATACATATTTCGAGATAATTAAAAAGAATAGTTATTCACTATTCAATATTTATATTTAAATGTTATTTCCAAATCAATAGTTTCATCCTCATACATTTCTTCTAATGTTCTACCAACCGTTGATTCAAATTCGCTTCTTTCAAGTGCTTCATCTAAAACCAAAAATGATCGTATTTTATATTTAATCATATATCTAGAATGAACATTTGTTATTTCTTCTCTATATGAAGAATTGCTACTATCAAGACTAGAATAAGTTTTATAACTAGACCATCTAGAATAACTCGTCATATCTTCGTCTTTGTATTGATATGATTTACTTGGTGGTGTAGAAGATTGACTAGAAGCGTATCCTCGTGCAGTTCCATTATACCATTTCCACATTTTATCATAATATCTATACATTGTTATTCTGCTATCATTATCTTTATAATAATCGTCACCAGGTTCAACGGGATAGTATTCTCCGTTATTCCACCATGTTATATTACCGTACTCATCTTCCTTATACCATCTATATCCGGTACTAGAGGAAATAACTCTATAATCTTTGACTTCTGGATAATCTATACTCCAAACACTATATTCAGTACGAGTTTCTGTTCTAGAATCTTTTGTAGAATAACCCTCTGGTCTCTCGCTACTAAAATCACTATAATCATTATTGTTATATCTATACCATAGCCATCTTTTATCTCTATAACTATAAAATACTTTGTCTTCTTTTATTATTTCAGTTATAATTGCTTCCTCGCTAATTTGAGGCAAAAGACTCGTATCTGTTGGCAATAAAACTCCATCAGTTTCTTCAGTGCTTATACTTTCAAAAGGTATATAATCACTCCACCTAGAATTATTATTAGTCACATTATAATAATTAATATACACAACAACTTCTGCATTTGCACTATCATCATAATTATCAGTTTCATTTGTGAACTCGGTCGCAGAACAGTAACTACAATTTTCTAAATAAAATGTTTTAATATAACTATCATTTACTTTAGTTATTTTAACAATTCCAGTACATACATTGTCTTTAAAAGTTACCTTTTTAACATTATCAAGGTCGATTTCAACACTATCACCATTTAAAGTTGGTAATAAGTTATTACTCATAGCATATGAATCCACGTAATCAGATAATTCGTTTCTAACATCATAACAATTTCCATTTCTCACACCAGTAATTATCAAATTAATTATTATTATAACAATCACTATAGGCGCAACTATTACAAATATTTTTACTAACACCTGGCGACTCTTACTAACTTCCTTACCAACGTTTTTAAAAAAATTTTGAAATCCTTCTAATGTTTTATTAATTATTTCCTTTAATATTTCCATAGTTTCTTTTTTCCTTTACTATAATTCGTCATCAAAAAAATCATCAAAAAATTCATCATCAATAACATTATCATTTATAACAATACTATCTTCATCTACATTTATATTAGGTTTTTCTATTTTAGGTTGTTCCATTAATTTTTTTTCTTCCTGTTCAACCTTCTTATCTAATAATTTATCATCAATTTTCTTAGACGAATCTTTATTTTGATTAATAATTGATGTATTAGCCAATTCCTTATTCGTTTGACTTTCTAATTCTTTCTCTTTTTCTTCTTGTTCTTCTAACTCCGCGATTTTAGCATCAATCTTTTTAACCAGTTCATCCACATTTATCGATGGTTTTAAACTATCTTTTTCTCTCATAGAACCGAATGTTTTTTCATTAAAAGCAAATGGCGGAACATAATTCATTGAATTAGGAGCAAAAGGTTGCCCCATGCCATTGTCTTCACGTTTTTTATCAACAAATAATTTTAAATCAAAAACTTTAACATCACCCATTTGAGTTTCAGGATATCCACTTTTACCATATTCTTCTCCCCAATCTATGTTAAATGAAGGTACCAATGTAGTTTTAAATGGCTGGTTTCTAAATCTTTTAACAATAATTTCAAATTTTTTCATTTGTTGCAAATCACTGACAGATACTAATGGTCTTACTGGTGGTGTTGGCTTATCTTTATCAGCCTTAGGTTCAACATCTCCACATAATTTACTGAATTCCTCTAATGCCTGATATTCGGTAGTCATAAGATAAATCATATTTCCACAGTTACCTTTAATAGTTTCGGCAACTTCTTTACCATAAACTTTATTTAATTGACTAAAGTTTTGAATAACAAACGTGAACCTTATACGTCTACTACGACTCGCAGTTACCATGCTTTCAACATCTTTTAAAGCTGGCATATTTGCAAACTCATCCAACAAGAAATTAGTTCTTATTTTTAATTTGTTACCATCTTCTGTTTGAGCTACTTCAATTAAACTTTCATATATTTGCTTTACTAAAATAGTTGCTAATGCATGATACGTGGTTTTTTCATCATGTATTTTTATAAATAAAGCTGTTTTTTCTCTTCCTATATCTCTTAGATCAAAATCACTTCTACTTAACATTTTTGATAGTTCTTCACGCGAAGAAAAAATTCTAATCTTTTGTTTAAAAACAGATGTAACTCCACCTCTAGTATCCGCCGGAGCATTAATCGTAGAACTCGCACTTACATATGCTCCACTTAAAGGATCTTTAAATTTAAAGTATTCATTTATATACCTACTAGCGCCTATTCGATCTTCTCCTTCGCTATGCATAAGATTAATACTATTCAAATTAACTTGACTCTCATCTTGAGCATCTTCAAATAATCCCAGTGCTAATCCAGTAAAATAGTCAGCTGCATTATTTTCCCAAAATGGTTCAGACTTATTATTTGGATCAATTAAAATATTGTTACCTAAGTCCTCTAATAGTTCTTGACTTTTGTCATGATTACCCCCTTTCCATAATCTATAAGGATAACTAAATGGATTCCAACAGGCCCCATATTTCGGATCACGGAAATTTAAAATAATAACCTTATATCCTTTTTCTCTAAGCATATTAGCGTTATTTTCATAAATCTCGCCTTTAGGATCAGTTATAATCATGCTTTCTCCGCGTCTTCCAAGTATTTTTACCAATGAATCAAGTATTGCCCAGGTCTTACCGCTACCACTCGCCCCCATAATCAATGTGTGATTTTCACCATCATCAACCCAAGCCTTACATTTTTTTAATTTTGAACCATATTGCTTTTTTCCTTCTATAATAATTGGAACACCAGAATGATCATATTCGCTACTAAACAAATCGATTTTCTTTATATCATAGGCTTTTTTCATATCTGATGTTTCCATCCACTTTGCCCATCCACCTTTAGAATCTTCTTTCTTTTTAGACGTATAACCAAAACCTTTTTCGCGATCAAAAAAATATGAAGAAACGCTCATAAAAACACCAACTAAAGCAAGTAAATAAAACACTAACGTTGAAACAATGAAATCCGATTTAAAAGCAGGAAAAGGATTTAAACCATAAAAATATCCGTAGTTTGAAAAATAATGTAAATTTAGTACAGCTATTGCCACAAGATATAATAAAAATATGCAAAAAATAACAAAAATTACAACATCCTTAACACTAGCTCTAAACTTAAGTTTCATAACAGACACCTCACAAAAATATTATATCACGACATAAAAATATGAACAATCATAATTTATTTACATTAATACTTTTTTTCTTAATTATCATATACACAATAAGTATTACAACACCAGCGATAACCAAAGCTAACACAACCCAAACTATAGAATTTAAATTATATAGATAAGCTGTAAAATTAAAATCATCACTAAATGAAATTCTCAAAGTCTTATCAATATCCTCTGGAGTAAAAACCCATTTATGTATTCCTGTGACTTCATTTTTTTCATCAGCATTTGACTCTAATTTGTAATTACTTTTTACTGTTACATAAAGATTACTACTTTCTTCATCGCTTTCTAAATAGATTTCTTCCCCATCATTTTTTATCGCATACACATATTCAGAAAATACCAATACTGTGCTATCCCCTTGAGCATAAACATTTGTATTTTTAAAAAAAGAAGAGAATGCATTATTTTGAAGTACAGACTCTAAAGAGTTATGCGTTTTACTCACATTTATTGACGAAATATCTTTTCCTAAACTTAATCTATACTTATAATTTTTTAAATTATAAGAACTTTTCCATCCATAAAACATATCGCTAGCATAATCTTCTATAGAATCAGCATATAATAAAGCATTTGAATTTACAAAACTAACTTCAACATTTTCCAACACTTTGTCAGCATTTTTATAATAAAGCTCGTACTTTACGTCACAACCAGTTAGCATAAAAATAACGAATAATAGTATTACACACTTTTTCATTTTACACTTTCATCTCCCTTTTCCGAATTAATAAAACCTTATATATAACTACAGAAATGACAATTATCATTAAAACAATAGTTATCAATATTATAATTAATTTATAATTGATTATATTAATATTTTTATCAATTTCAAGTTCAATATCTATTTTATCTTCTTTATTAAAATTCCAAATTAATCTTGTACTATAACTATCATGTGCATTACTAAAATTAATTTTTTTATCAGTATTAAAAACTACCTGTAATTCTTCAAATTCATCACAATAATAATCACCATAAACCGAAATATACAATTTGTCATCAGTTTCATTAAAGGTGTGATACTGAAAGCATTCAGAAAAAGCTACAGAATTTTCGTATGGTTCATTTTCATAAATTGATTTAAACTCCAAATTATAGACATTATCAGTTTTCTTAGAAATTTTTTTACTTGTTAAAACTTTGTCATTAACATCGCTATAAATAGGATCATTTGCATAGTGTTCTATAAGAAACAAAAAATCATCTTCAACTGTATAATTATTAATTGTCAAATCTTCAGTAAAAATATTATCCTTATACGACAAATTGTATTTTACATCACAACCATTCAAAATAAACAAACTTATCAACAAGATTATATACCTTTTCATTTTTTCTCCTTGGATTGGCATCCATTTTCGACGTAATTTTTAGCATCTACATATTTATAAGATACCATTCTATTTTCACAACTAATTTCTTTATTTTTTGGGCGTTCAAATTCATAACAAAAATCATATGCTAACTCTTCAGAAGACTTGTTTCCTTCTACTAATCTCTCATTTAATGACGAATAATCATCTAATTCAATTAATAGAAATTCAAATTGAGATTGCACAGTATTATATGAATTAGGAAAGGTAGCTTTTAAATTATCCATTCTAGTATTATGCCATTGGAATAATCCATAACTAGTTCCAGAATCACCTAAAGCACCAATATCATAACTACTTTCATGAGCAGCATTGGCCATTAATGCAATTGCGCCATTTTGAGAAAAGTGATTTACCAACAATTGACATAATTGTTTTTTACTTTCATCTCTACTTATGTTTCCATCCATTAAAGTAGATTCTACATTAAATATTGTACCTTCTACACACACATCAGGTAAATTTTCACCACCAACAATTTCAGCTAAAGTTGGGTATGGGTCCTGTTTAGTTGAATTACTCCACACTGTTCCGCCAGTTCTAATTTCAAAATGTAAATGTGGCCCAGTACTACTTCCTGAATTTCCACTTACCCCAATTTGTTGACCAGCGCTCACCTGACTTTTGGACACTACAGAAACACTTTTTAAATGAGCATACAAACTATATTGCTTTTCACCATCAATTTCACCATGGTCAATTACCACAAAGTTACCATATCCTCCACCACATTCACTGCCATAATAACCCTCACCACAAGAATTATTAGTTCTAACTACTGTTCCACTTTTCCAAGCATATACTGCTGTATCTCTAGCAACAGCAATATCTATTCCACCATGATTATCAAATTCTCCATCGATAACTCTTTCACCTACACAAGAAGTAATCTTATATTGCCCCACGGGTAATGGAAAGGATTCGCTACCATCGGAATTAAATGTGTTAGACCAAATTTTAGAAACATACTTATTCTCATATCCTAACACGGAATTAAAAATGTCTTTATATGAAGCAATGTCACTTATTTGTCTCTCAATCGTTTTTGGAGTACTTACCTCATCATATTCATATGGGTCATTTTCCTCTACTTGAAATTCTTCTCGATAAAAAGGATACCTATTATAAATCCAACCATGTTCATATTCGTATTCTTCACCATTTGCAGCATTAACCACAAAACTTTCATCCTCACTAGGAACAGAGTTATCAATTTTAACTTTTGGTGCCGTTCCACCAGTACTATATATATCTGCTTTTTCATCATACTTAGAAAAACCAGAAAAAATTTCATGATTTAGATTTGTAACCGAATTTCCATCAGTTACATCATGTTTTTTAAAAAAGTTATTTGCAGTATCTACAGAATTATTTGACTCACCCTGCAACATATAATAAGACGTTGGTATATCAGTTTCGCCATTTGCAACAGCTTTGTTAGCTTCGTTTTGCAAATCTTCTAATGATTTTTCTGCCACCGTCTTTAATCTACATTCTTCCGAACTAGTACGATATGCATTATCTAAATTTTTAAAGTATTCATACCCAAAAGCAACAGTATGATTAGAATCTTCTTTATAATTTGTAACATCAGTTTTTCCCCACAAAAACTGAGTAGCGCCACTGCTACTATAAGGAGCTTCATATTCATTAGAGTTTTCATTAACTGCAAACCCAGATACATATGCTCCATATCTCAAATATAAATAATATTTATAATAATCGAGATCATAACTTTCGTTATCAGATTGTACACAACCCATGTAAATTGTATAAGAAATTATATTACCAGCCTCATCCTTACGAGGTACTTTATTAATTTCTTGCCAAGAATAGGTTGGGTAAAATTCGTGGAAAACCATATGATCTAACAAATCCCCAATATCATCAGGATTTTTCAATGTTAAAATCTTTTGTTCAAATAAAGCTGCGATCATCGAAATTGGTGTGGTAGGATTAATTCTATCTACCAATATTTCTTCAGTTTCTCCGTCCTCATTTTTGATTACATCTTCATATTGATTTCCTTCACTACTTAAATATTGACTAGAATAAGCATAAGAAAACGTTGTTATCAATGCACCTAAAGGAAGTTTTTCCTTTTCGTAATCCTCCATCTTATCTAATTCGCCTTCAATACCCATTTCGTTCAATTTTTTTTCTAAGTTAATTTCAATAATTTTGTTTATTAATGGTCCACTATATTTTCCACCAAATAAAACACCAAACCATTCATAAAACCTAGCATTAATTTCTTCAAAAATAGTTAGTTTATTTGATGGAACATCTCCAAACAGTTCATCCATGACCATATCGTCTGTCTTTAATATATTTCTTATTCCACCCACAGATGAATCAGATAATAAATTCCCGTTTTCATCTTTAGCATCATCTTTTATATCATTATTGTCATATTCATTAACAATTGCTTCTTCATCTACAGAATATTTAGTTGATATAGGATTAACGATACTATAGTATATCGACGCAATTATTACACCAACCAAAGCAATACCTAACACAATCAGTAAAATCGTCCCAATAATTGGCAAAATGCTAAGAATAGCACGAACTACCATTTTAGTTGCTGCTTGTGCACCATTCCCAGCCAAACCAGTCTTACCAAAAAAACGTGAAACCTTTTGTAAATTGTTGTACGCATTTCTTGCACCAGTCATTCTATCATGCAAATTAGGCCCAGTTTTTTGCTGAGCCTCTTCATTTTGCAACATTTCGAGTTCTTCAGGAGTTAAATTTTCATTGTTATCCATATATTACCTCCAGCAAAGGTAAAATTAAAAACCTCCGCCACTTCCA